>NZ_LZMG01000136.1:0-25272 GCF_001673615.1 Mycobacterium sp. 1245499.0 | reverse complement strand
CCAGGATGCCCGAAGACGGGCCGGCCCCTCCGACGACGGCGGTGCCGGATGTCTTGGGCCAGAACCGGCGGCGCTGGAACGGATAGGTGGGCAGTTCGATGCTGCGACGTCGCTGACCATGCAGCGCAGCGAAATCCGGACGATGGCCGCCGACGTAGGCCGCGGCCAGCGCGTCGGCGATCTGGCGCCGATCGCCGACGCCCTTACGCAGCGAGACGATCGCCCGCGGTGCGGTCAGGTGCTCCGGCCAGACCTGCACCGCGGCACCGGTCAGCACCGGTTGCGGACCGATCTCCATCAACACCGAGCAGCCCAGCGCCGCCGCGGTGCGCACGCTTTCGGCGAACTGCACCGGCTGGCGGGAATGGCGCCGCCAGTACGCGGCGTCGAGCGGGGTTTGGCCCGTCAGCACGGCCCCGGTGCGGTTGCAGATCAACGGCATCGTCGGGGCGGCGAACTCCAATTGCGCTGCGTAGGACTCGAATTCGTCGAGCACCGGATCCAACAACTCGGAGTGGAAGGCATGGCTGGTCTGCAGCCACGTGCAGCGGATCGCCTCGTCGCCGAACTTGGCGACGATCTGTTCGAGGTCCTCACCCGGACCCGACAGCACCGTATTCGGTCCGTTGTACGCGCCGACCGACACTCGCGGGAATCCGCTGGCGATCTCCTCGACGTGCTTGGCGTCGGCGAATACCGCCACCATCCGTCCGCCCTCGGGCAGGCTGCCGAACATCCGGCCGCGCTCGGCCATCAGCCGGGCGCCGTCCTCGAGCCTGAACACCCCGGCCACGCAGGCCGCCGCGTACTGGCCGACGCTGTGCCCGAGCACCACATCGGGTTCGATCCCCCACGACTGCCACAGCCGGGCCAGGCCCATTTCGACGGCGAACAGCGCCGGCTGGGCAAACGACGTGTGCCGCAGCCTCTCTCCGGCTTTGCCCCCCGTTTCGCGATCGGTGGCGAACAGCACCTCCAGCAAGGGATGCGGCAGGATGTCACGGACCGCGTCCGCGCACCGCGTCACCGTTTCGGCGAAAACCGGTTCGGTGTCGAACAACTCACGCGCCATCCCCGGGTACTGGCTGCCCTGGCCGGTGAACAACCATGCCGTCATCGGGTGGTGTGTGTGTTCGCCACGCACAACGCCGGGCCGCAGGCGGTTCTCGGCCAATTCGGCCAGGGCGTCGCGCGCGCTCTCGAGCGAGTCCACCACCAGGGCGGCGCGGTGTTCGAAGTGTGACCGGCCCGTTCCGGCGGTGAGGCATACCTCGGTGAGGTCCGCATCCGGGTGGGCGGCCAGCCAGGCCTCGTAACGCTGCGCCAACGCCACCAGCGCTTCGGGTGACCGCGCGGACAGCGCGAGCACCGTGGCGCCCTGAGCGTGCGACGCCGAGTCCGCGGCGGCGTCGTCGGCGGGGTTCGGGTCGGCGGATACGGCGCGCGCCGGTGCCTCCTCCACCAGGACGTGCGCGTTGGTTCCGGTGAACCCGAACGAGCTCACGCCCGCGCGCCGCGGCCTGCCGTTGGGCTGCCACGGCATCGTCTTGTCGACCACCCGCACGGGCAGCGAGTCCCACGGAATGTGCGGCGACGGCTGCTCGAAGTGCAGGCTCGGCGGCAGGACCTCGTGCTGCAGCGACAGCACGACTTTGATCAGACCGGCTGCGCCCGAAGCGGATTCGGTGTGACCGATGTTGGTCTTCACCGAGCCCATCAGTAGCGGCCGGTCGGCGTCGCGCGAGGCGCCGTAGGCGGCGGCCGCGGCCTGCACCTCGATCGGATCACCCAACGGGGTGCCCGTCCCGTGCGCCTCGAGGTAGTCGACGTCCCCGCCGGCCAGACCCGCACGAGCCAGCGCCATCCCGATGAGCCGTTGCTGCGCACCACCATTGGGCACAGTCAAACCGCTGGACGCGCCGTCCTGGTTGACCGCGCTGCTGGTGATCACCGCGCAGATCCGGTCGCCGTCGCGCTCCGCGTCGCTCAACCTCTTCAGTACGAGGATTCCGCAGCCCTCGCTGCGCACGTAACCGTCGGCGGAGGCGTCGAACGTCTTGCATCGGCCCACCGGGGAAAGCATCCGCGCGCGGGAGGCCGCGATGACCGTCACAGGACTCAGCAGGACGTTCACTCCGCCGGCCAGCGCCATGTCGCAGTCGCCGGACCGCAACGCCTGGCAGGCCTGATGGACGGCCACCAGCGCCGAACTGCATGCGGTGTCGATCGCCACCGCCGGTCCCTCGAGTCCCAGCGCGAAGGCGACCCGACCGGAGATGGCGTTGAGCGCATTGCCGGTGATGAAGTGCGGTTCGATCTTGTCGATCGACTCCGATGACAGCAGATGCGCGTATTCGTTGGCCGCCACACCGGTGAAGACTCCGGTTCGGCTGCCGCGCAATGCGGCCGGCGAGTACCCGGCGCGTTCCAGGCCCTCCCACGCCGTTTCGAGCATCAGCCGCTGCTGCGGCTCGATCCAGACGGCCTCGCGGGGCGAGATGCCGAAGAATTCGGGATCGAATCCGTCGATTTCGTCCAGGAATCCGCCGAACCGGGTGTAGGTCTTGCCTGGGGCGTCCGGATCCGGGTCGTAGAACTCGTCGATGTCGAATCGGTCCTCCGGGACCTCCCGGATCGCGTCGACCCCTTCGGACAGCACCTGCCAGAACGCTTCCGGGTCGGGCGCGCCGGGGAAACGGCAGGACACCGCGACGATCGCGATCGGTTCGTCCGTGCGGGTCGTCACCACCGTTGCCGGCTGGGACCGCGTTTTCGAGGACGTTTGATCGCGGAGCTCGAGCACGTCGCCGAGCAGGTAGTCGGCCACGTCGGACAGCCGTGGGTGATCCATCGCCAGGGTGGCCGGGACCTGCTTACCCACCCCTTCCTCGATGCGCCGACGCAATTCGACCGCCATCAACGAATCCATGCCGAGATCGAAAAACCCCGCGTCTTCGCGGATCTCGGCGGCGTCGACGCGGGTAACCTCCGCGACCGCATCACGCAGATAATCGGTCAACAGTTTCTTGCGCTGCTGTACCGGAGCGGCCGTGAGCCGGTCGACCAACGGGGTGTTCCCGGCCGGCGTCGCCGCGGGCACCGCAGCGGGCACCTCGCGCTCCAGCTCCGCCAGGAACGCCCGCCGACCCGCTTGCTGGTAGAGCGGCAAGAAACGGGTCCAGTCGATTCGGGCCACTACTCCGTGGGCAGCGCCCCGCGCCGAGGCGGCCGCCGCCACATCGGACAACCCCGCAAGCGCATCGGCCGGTGCCAGCGTACGGATCCCGCGCTGATCCAGTCGCGCACGAGATTCCGCGTCGGCCATACCGGCCGCCCACGGCCCGAAGTTGACGCTCACGCCGAGGATGCCCTGTTCGCGCAGCCGCCACGCCAGCCCGTCCAGGAAGGCGTTCGCCGCGCCGTAGGCGCTCTGGCCGAATCCACCCCACACCGAGGCGATCGAGGACGTGCTGAGGAAGAAGTCGAGCTTCAGGTCCGTCGCCGCCTCGCTCAAATGCCAGGCGCCCCAGACTTTTCCGGCGAAGACGCGATCGATCTCGGCATCGTCCAAGGCGCTCAGGGGCGTGGTACCGATCTCCCCCGCGGCATGGACGATGCCGGCCAACGGCGGCAACTCGGCCTGCACGCCCGCCAGCAGGCGTGCGACGTCGTGCGCGTCGGCGACATCGGCGGCCACGACCCGGATTTGGCAGCCGTGCGCCTCACCGAGTGCGTCGATGCGCTGTCGGACCGCATCGGTCGGCGCGCGCCGACCGGTTAACACCAGATGCCCGGCGCCGTTGGCGGCCAGGTGCCCGGCGATCTCCAGCCCGATCGCACCCAGCCCGCCGGTCACCAAATACGTTGCGTCGTTTCGCAATTGCAGCGACGTGCCGCTCGGGGTCTCGGTGCGCCGAACCAACCGGAGAACGTAGACCGCCCGATCACGCAGCGCGAGCTGGTCTTCCCTGATCGCCGCGTCGTCCGCGGGGGCGATCCGGTCGATGAGCGCAGTCCATTCGTCGGCGGTCCCCGCTGATAAGTCCGCGAGTCCGCCCCATACCTGCGGCAGCTCCAGCGATGCGGCGCGACTGAAGCCCCACAGGCTGCTCTGGTGCGGCGCCACCGTGTCCGTATCGGTGACGCGCTGCGCGCCGCGCGTCACGACCCAGATGGGGCTGCGCAACTGCGCGGCGACCGCGGCACGAAACACCCGCCGTGTCCCGCCGAGGATCCGGTGCTGCATCCGCAACAGTGAGCGCATCGACGGCGTGGTCCCCGCCTCCAGGGCCGCGGCATGCACGACGCGAAGCGTCGAATCGTCCGCGGCGGCGGCGCGAAACACGCCCACGAGGTGTTCCTCGTCCGCGTCGGACACCGGCAACCCGATGACCTCGAATCGGTGGTTGCGTGCGGTCAGCGCGTCGACCAACGGCTGGACCGCGTCGGTACCGTCGGCGACGATGACCCACCGCGACACTCCGTCTGCCGGTGACGGCTCGGCGGTCGATGTGTCCCAGCGGATCTCGTAGCGGTCGTTCTCGATGGACCGGGTGGTGCGCTGTTGATTGTGTTGTGCCGCAAGCTTGGTGAGCACCTGCAGGGTCTGATGATCGCCGCTCGCGCCGTCGAGCAGCGTCGCGAGCTCCTCGATCCGGCCGTCCTCGAGAAGGCGGACCGCTTCGGTGCGCGGCCCACCGACGTCGCGGCGTTGGTCGGGGCGCTCGCGGTCGTCGCGGAACCAGTACTGACGCCGCTCAAAGGGATAGGTGGGCAGGTCCAGCTTGCGTGCGTGCGCCTGCCCGAAGGCCGCGAAGTCGGGCAGGTGGCCAAGGACATACGCGTCGGCAACCGCTTCGGTGATCTGCCGGTGGTCGGCGGTGTTACGGCGCAGCGACGTGATCGCCCGCGGTGCGGTGGCCGGGTCGGGCCATGCGCTCAGGGCCGAGGCGGTGAGCACCGGTCGTGGGCCGATCTCGAGCAATACCTTGCAGCTCAGCTCGGCGAGGGTGCGCACGCTCTTGGCGAATTCCACCGGCTGGCGCGCGTGACGGCGCCAGTAAGCGCCATCGAGCTTCACGCTGCGGCCCAGCGCCGCTCCGGTGCGGTTGTCGATCAGGATTCGTTGCGGCGCTTTGAAGTCGAACCGCCCCGCATACGATTCGAATTCGTCGAGGATCGGGTCCAGCAGCGCCGAGTGGAACGCGTGGCTGGTGTCCAGCCAGTCACACCGAACACCGTCGGCCGACACTGCGGCTACCGCCCGCTCCAGGTCCGCCACTGGGCCGGACAACACGGTGTTGGCGCCGTTGTAGGCGGCCACCGACAGGCTGGGGAACTCGTCGGTGAGTCGCTCGACCCGCTCGGCGGCGGTGAACACCGCGACCATCCGGCCACCCGAAGGCAGGCTGCCGAACAGACGACCGCGTTCGGCCATCAGCAGGGCACCGTCTTCGAGACTGAACACGCCCGCGACGCAGGCCGCCGAATACTGGCCAACGCTGTGGCCCAGCACCACGTCGGGCTCGAAGCCCCACGACTGCCATAGCCGAGCCAGGCCCATCTCCACCGCGAACAGTGCGGGTTGCGCGTACGACGTTTGCTGCAGCGTCGCTTCGCCGTCCGGGCCGTCCGCATCGAAAACAACGTCCAGCAAAGGCCTTTGGAGAACGTCGGCAACCGCGGCGGCGCACCGATTCAGCGTCTCGGCAAACACCGGCTCGCTGTCGAACAACTCTCGAGCCATGCCGGGGTATTGGCTGCCCTGACCGGTGAACAGCCACGCGGTCTTCGGTGGCTCCTGCGATTCTCCGCGGAACAGCCCCGGTGCCGGGCGGTCGTCCGCCAGAGCGCCGAGTAGTTCCAGCGCGGATTCTCGCGAGTTGACCACCAGCGCGGCCCGCTGCTCCAGGTGTGCCCGACCCGCCCCGGCGGTGAAGCAGACGTCCGCGAGGGTGGCCTCGGGGTGCTCGCTCAACCAGCTGCGGTAGTCGGCCGCGAGCCGCGCCAACGCGGCGGGCGTTCGCGCCGAAAGCGGGAGGATGCTGAACCGGCGGTGCCCGGAATGCTCGACCGGAAGCGGCGCCGGGGAAACGGACTCCGTTTGCTCGGGAGCTTCGGAGAGAATGACGTGAGCGTTGGTGCCGGCGAAGCCGAACGAGCTGATGCCGGCAATGCGCGGCTCTCCGTTGCGTTCCCAGGCGGTGGGCTGCTCGACGACCTGCACCGCAAGCCGGTCCCAGGGGATGTGGGGCGACGGGTTCTCGAAGTGGAGGTGTTGCGGGATCAGTTCGTTCTCGAGCGACAGGATGACCTTGATCACCCCGGCGATGCCCGCGGCCGCTTCCAGGTGTCCGATGTTCGTCTTCACCGAACCCATCAGCAGCGGCCGGGAGGGTTCGCGCCCGGCGCCGAGCACCGCGCCCGCGGCCTGCGCTTCGATGGGGTCACCCAGCGACGTCCCGGTGCCGTGCGCTTCCAGGTATCCGACGTCGCGTGGTTCGAGGTCGGCCCGCTTGAGCGCATCGGCGATAACCCTTTGCTGGGCAACGCCATTGGGTACGGTCAGGCCACCCGAGGCGCCGTCCTGGTTGATCGCACTGCCGCGGATCACGGCGCGGATCCGATCGCCGTCGCGGATCGCGTCCTCCAGGCGCTTGATCACGATGACGCCGCAGCCCTCGCCGCGCACGTAGCCGTCCGCGGCAGCATCGAATGTCTTGCACCGGCCGTCAGGGGCGAGCATGTGCGCGCTGGAGAACGTGATCATGGTCGCCGGGGTGAGCAGCACGTTCGCGCCGCCGGCCAGCGCCAGGTCGCATTCCCCGAGGCGCAGCGCCTGGCACGCCTGATGGATCGCCACCAGCGACGAGCTGCACGCCGTGTCGACGGCGACGGCCGGACCCTGCAGTCCCAGCCGATAGCTGATCCGGCCGGCGGCCGCGGCGTTCGAGGTCCCGATGGCCATGTAGGCCTCGATTTCGGGGTACGTCAGCTCGTCGGATGCCATTCCCAGGTAGTCGTGCGTCGCCAAACCGACGAAGACCCCGGTGTTGCTGTCAGCCAGATCGGTTGGCGCAGTGCCTGAATGCTCGACCGCGCGCCATGCCGTTTCCAGCAGGATGCGGTGCTGCGGGTCCATCAGCCTGACCTCGCGGGTCGACATGCCGAAGAACGGCGCGTCGAATCCCGTTACGTCGTCGACGAAGCCGGCACGACGGGTGACGACCTTACCGGGCGCCCCCGGTTCGGGGTCGAAGAATTCGTCGACGTCCCAGCGGTCTTGCGGCACTTCGGATATCGCGTCGCGGCCGTGCTGCAACAGATCCCAGAACTCGTCGGCATCGGCGGCTCCGGGGAATCGCGCCGCGTAACCGATGATCGCAAAGCCCGATGCCGGCTTGCCCAGACCTTCGACGGATGCCATGCGCTTGTCCTCTCCTGGCCGGTCACGATCGATCCCCACGGGACGCCGGTTGCGCTCGGAAGATCTTTTCCGGAGGCCGGCGCGGTCCCCGCAGCGCCGCACCGCGCAACGACAGCCGGTGTGACTGCCGCCCTGCGTCCCCGTCCGGCCGTTCGATCGCCACAACGGCCTGCCGGATCCGTGAGCGAGTGTAGGCGGTGGCTCGCGCACGCCTGCGACGGCGATCACTCGGAGGGTTTATCTTGGTCTCGCCGCCAGGGTGGCCGTGGTCGTTGCAACCGAGGAGGACGAAGTTTTGCGCATCGGGAAGATTACGATCGGCGCACTCGGTGATTGGACGGTGACGCCCGGGTCGGTGATCTCCTGGCACCCGACGGCCGCGGCGACCGAAAAGGTCAGGCACGCGCCGGTCAGCTCCGTGCCGGTCAGCTACATGCAGAGCCAGCATCTTCGCAATTACTGTGAACGGACCGCCGCGGGGCTGAATTTCTCCCGCCAGATCATCGCTACCTGTGAAGTGCCCGGGACGTGTGACGTTGCCGCCATGAACCACGCCGTCAACGCGTATCTGCGCCGGCACGACACGTTCCGCAGCTGGTTCGAGCACACCGGTGACGGAGAATTCATCAGGCATACCGTCGACGATGCCGACGCTATCGAATTCGCCCCGATCGAGCACGGTGAGATGACTCCCGACGAAATACACGCTCACGTCGTGGCCATTCCGAATCCGCTGGAGTGGGGCTGCTTCACCTTCGGGATTATTCAAAGCGAAGACCGCTTCACATTCTTTGCCGCCATGGATCATGTCCACGGGGACGCGACGTTGATTGGCACCACGATGATGGAGGCCAACGGCATGTACACCGCGTTGAGCGGCGGCGGGCAGGCCCTCACCCTTCCCGATGCCGGCAGCTTCGATGATTTCTGCACCCGCGAACGCGAGTACACGTCAACGCTGACCGTAGATTCCCCCGAGGTGCGCGCGTGGATTGACTTCGCCGAAAACAACGATGGCGGCTTTCCCGAGTTCCCGCTCCCGCTGGGCGACCCGCAGGACTCCAGTAGCAGCGACATGACGTCCGAACTCCTGATGGACGCGGCACAGACCGAACGGTTCGAATCGGCCTGCGCGGCGGCCGGCGCACGGTTTGTCGGCGGCCTGTTCGCCTGCCTCGCCTTGGTGGAGCACGAATTCACGGGTGCCCTCACGTATTACGGGCTTACTCCCAGGGATTCCCGCAAAGCCACCGACAATTTCATGACGCAGGGTTGGTTCACCGGTTTGATCCCCATCACCGTGCCCATAGCTGCCGCCTCGTTCGGCGATGCCGCGTGGGCGGCGCAGGCGTCCTTCGATTCGAATCTGGATATGGCGAAAGTTCCCTATTACCGCGTGTTGGAACTCGCGCCGTGGTTGCGCTGGCCGCAACCAAACTTTCCGGTGTCGAATTTCTTTCATGGCGGCGCCGCTCCGCTCAATGCCATTCTCGCCGCGGCCGACATGGGGTTGGCGAACAACATCGGAATCTATCCCGACGGCCGATATTCATACCAGCTGACCATTTACATATTCCGCTACGGGGAAGGCACGTTCATGGCGATCATGCACCCGGACAACCCGGTCGCCCGGAAATCGGTTGTCCGCTACCTGGAGGCGATGAAGTCGGTCTGCGTGCGGGTCGCCGGCAGCGGGAGCTGGGGACGCGTCGCGTAGCGTGGAGCACTTCGATGGCTCGTGAGGCGAATTTGCGTGGTGTGACCGGGCTCGGGCGGGTGCGGCCGAGAGTCCCCGGCGGGCACGCCCGACGGCGCCGAGCGGGGATGAGGGCGATATGCGACGGCTAGCCGATTTCGTGGTGCGGTGGCCCTGGGCAGTGGTGGGGATCTGGATTGCGATCGCCGCCGCGCTACCCCTGACTTTTCCGTCGCTGGGCGAGATGGCCGAGAAGCATCCGCTTGCCATCCTGCCCAGCGATGCGCCCTCGAGCGTGACCGCTCGAAAGATGACCGAGGCGTTTCACGAGTCGGGCTCAGAAAACCTGCTGTTGGTGGTGTTGACCGACGACAAGGGGCTTGGCCCGGCCGACGAGGCCGCTTACGGCAAAGTGGTGGACGCGCTGCGCCGCGACACGCGAGATGTCGTGATGCTGCAGGACTTCGCCAGCACGCCGGCGTTGCGCTCCGTCGTCACCAGCAAGGATCACAAGGCGTGGGTGCTGCCGGTCGGCGTCGCTGGTGAGTTGGGCACGCCCCGCTCGTACGCCGCCTTCAACCGGATCGGCGAAATCGTCAAGGGGGCGCTCACCGGCACATCGCTGACGGCAAACCTCACCGGCCCCGCGGCGACCGTCGCCGACCTCACCGACGCGGGCGCTCGGGACCGGATGCCGATCGAGTTGGCGATCGCGGTGATGGTCCTGATCGTCCTGCTGGTGATCTACCGCAGCGCGGTCACCATGCTGCTGCCGTTGCTGACGATCGGGATATCCCTGGTGATCGCGCAGGCGGTGGTAGCGGGCTACTCCCAACTGACCGGCTCGGGCGTCTCGAACCAGTCCGTTGTGTTCTTGAGCGCCATAATGGCCGGAGCCGGAACCGATTACGCCGTCTTTCTGATCAGCCGCTATCACGACTACTTGCGGTCGGGCGCAACTCCCGATCAGGCGGTCAAGCGCGCCATGTTCTCGATCGGAAAGGTCATCGCCGCATCCGCGGCCACCGTCGGAATCACTTTCCTGCTGATCAGCTTCGCCCGCATGGGCGTGTTCAAGACGGTCGGGGCGTCCTCGGCGATCGGTATCGGTGTGGCTTTCCTCGCCGCGCTGACGCTGCTGCCGGCAATTCTGGTGCTTGCGGGGCGGCGTGGCCTGGTCAAGCCACGCCGCGAGCTGACCGCCCGGTTCTGGCGGCGGTCGGGCATCCGCATCGTGCGACGACCGAGGGTCAACCTGGTTGCCAGCCTGCTCGTGTTGATCATCCTGGCCAGCTGCGCCGGCCTGGTGCGTTATAACTACGACGATCGCAAGGCGCTGCGGGCTTCCGCCCCGAGTTCCGTCGGGTACGCCGCGCTGGATCGCCACTTCCCGGTAAATCAGTCCATCCCTCAGTACATCCTGGTCCAGTCCCCGCATGACCTGCGCACGCCGAAGGCACTCGCAGACCTCGAGCAAATGGCGGACCGGGTCAGTCAATTGCCGAATGTTGCTGCGGTCAGTGGCATTACGCGCCCCACCGGGAATGTGCCAGAACAATTCAGAGCCACCTATCAGGCGGGCGCTATCGGCACCCTGCTGGCCGGCGGGTCCACCCTGATCAAAGACCACACAGGCGACCTCAATCGGCTGGTAGACGGGGCGGGGACGTTGGCCGACAACCTCGGCAACATGCGGGGCCAGGTCATCCAGCTCGCCGCGGGCGTCCAGGAGCTCGAGACTGCCTTCTCGTCGGCGAAGAACCAGTACACCGGCGACGCGCTGGTGAAAGAAGTCGATCTCGCAGCCCAGCTCGTGGACCATGTGAACGCGCTCAGCAACAACATGGGCTGGAACTTCTCGGCGGCCAAGAACATGTTCGCCTGGATCGGCCCGGTGCTGGGGGCGCTACAGGGCAACCCCCGATGCGACGTCGACCCCTCGTGCAGCGCCACCCGCGGGACATTCGAGCAACTCGTCGGTTCGCGCGATCAAGCAGACCTCGACGCGATCAATGACTTGGCGCACCAGTTGCAGGAGTATCCGGACAAGCACGCGCTGAAAGCGTCGGCGGACCGCCTGCGCGCCGCATTGGCGAAGCTCACCACCGTGCTGCATTCGCTGGGGATGGACAAACCCGGTGGTCTGCAGTCGAACCTGAACACCTTGCAAGATGGCGCTAACCGTTTCGCCGGTGGCAGCCGGCAAATCGCCGACGCGGTGGCTCAGGTCGTCGACCAAGTCAAACAGCTCGGCAGCGGGCTCAACGACTCAGCGGCGTTTCTGTTGTCGCTGAAACGCGACGCGGCGCAACCGGCCATGGCCGGATTCAACATCCCACCCCAGCTGCTGCACTTGGCGGAGTTCCAGAAGGCAGCCAAGGCATTCATCTCGCCGGACGGTCACTCGGTGCGGTACCTGGTCCAGACCAAACTCAATCCGTTCAGCACCGAGGCCATGGATCAGGTCAACGCGATCGAAGCGGCCGCGCGGGGGGCCCAGCCGAACACCGCGCTCGCGGACGCGACGGTGTCGATGGCCGGATACACCGTCGCGCTCAAGGACACGCGCGACTACTACCAGCACGACATCCGGTTCATCATCACGGTGACCCTGCTGGTGGTGCTGGTGACCCTGATCGCGCTGCTGCGCGCGATCGTCGCTCCGCTGTATCTCGTTGCCTCCGTGGTTATTTCGTATTTGTCGGCGGTGGGAATCGGGGTACTGGTGGTGCAATACCTGCTGGGTCAGCAATTGCATTGGAGTGTGCCGCCGCTGGCATTCGTGGTGCTGGTCGCGGTGGGTGCCGACTACAACATGCTGCTCGTCTCGCGAATGCGGGAGGAGTCGCCGCGCAGCATGCGTTACGGCATCATCCGGACCCTGGGTTCGACGGGCGGGGTGATCACTGCGGCGGGTCTGATCTTTGCCGCCTCGATGTGTGGTCTCTTGTTCTCCAGCATCAG
This sequence comes from Mycobacterium sp. 1245499.0, assembly GCF_001673615.1. NCBI lineage: Bacteria > Bacillati > Actinomycetota > Actinomycetes > Mycobacteriales > Mycobacteriaceae > Mycobacterium > Mycobacterium sp. 1245499.0. The sequence continues at coordinate 13,186 of NZ_LZMG01000136.1, read as the reverse complement.
CACCGTGGTCCAGGGCGGTTTCGTGATCGGGGTGGGAATTTTGCTGGACACCTTCTTGGTGCGCACCATCACGGTTCCCGCCATCGCCGCCCTGGTCGGCCGGGCGAATTGGTGGCCCTCCCGAGCGGGCGCGCCAGTGGGAGCCCGGCGGCCGGCGCCGCGGTTACCGGAGGGACGCGCCGAGGCGCAGCCCGGTTAGCACCCGTAGGGGATGTGTGTGAGACTACGAGGCGGATTCGAGCGGTAGGAGTTGGGATGAAGAAACTGCTCGCAGGTGTTACGGCGCTGGTAACCGTAGCTGCCACAGGGTGTTTCGGCGTCAATACCGCGACGGCTGACGACGCGCCGATCGGCGGGCCGCCGACCCCGGGGGCGCCGGGCGACCAGACGGCATTCGCCCTCGGCGGCGCTCACGTCCTAGGCATCCCCTACGACGAGTACATCCGGCAGGAGGGCGCCCAGTGGTTCCCCGGCCAGCAGCGCGAAATCGTCCGCTACCCGGCAGGACAGGTGCAGGGGCACGTGCTGGAGCGACTCTTCCCGGGTATCGGCAAGATCGGTGAGGGGCTGTTGCCCGGACTGGGTCTGGACGGCCCAAGCGTCGGCGAGTCGGTCGACGTGGGGGTGAACAACCTCGATGCCGCGATCCGCACCGGCCGCCCGGGCACGGCGATCGGCTTGTCCGAGGGCGGGTTCGTGGTCGACGGCGAACAGGCCCGGCTGGCGAATGACCCGGCCGCTCCCCCGCCGGACAGACTGAACTTCGCCACGTTCGGTGACCCCATTGGGCATCACGCCTTCGGGCAGAGCTTCCTGACCGCCATGTTTCCGGTCGGCAGTGTGGTTCCCGCGCTCGACTACACTATGCCGCCTCAGTACGAAAGCCAGTACGACACAAACAGATTCGTGGCGGCGTACGACTCGATCGCGGACTTCCCCGACCGGCCCGACAACATGTTCGCTTTGGCGAACACGCTGCTAGGGCTGGCCACCGGTCACACGGCGGTGGCTTTCACCAACCCGAGCATGGTGCCCCCGCAAAACATCAGGACCACGATCAACTCCAGGGGCGCCAAAGACACGACGATCATGGTCCCGGAGAAGCACCTTCCGCTCGTCATGCCGCTCAAATACATCGGGATCGACGAAGGCACGCTGGACAAGCTGGACGCCATCCTGATTCCCCGGGTGAATGCGGGTTACGCGCGAAACGACGACCCGGCGACGGCCCCGGTCCAGGTGGACCCGGTGCACGGCTTCGACCCGGCGGAAGTCACCGCGCCGGCCAACCAGGCAACCTTCGGCGGCGGCGCCGATCCCCTTTCCCAGATCCTTAGCGGCGCCACTTCGGTGTTGTCCCACGGCACCGGCTAGACAACGCGCCTATGTCTGGATCATCGATTCTTGCCATGCTGCACGGGCGTGCCAGCCTGCGGCCCAACGACGTGGCGTACACGTTCACCGATTACTCCGACGACGCCGACGGCGTTGCGCAGAGTCTCACGTGGTCGCAATTATCCCGCCGGACCTTCAACGTGGCGGGCGAGCTCGGCCAGCACGGTTCGGTCGGTGACAGGGCGGTAATCCTGGCGCCGCAGGGCCTCGACTACATCGCGGCGTTTCTGGGATCGATGCAGGCCGGGCTCATCGCGGTTCCGCTTCCGCTGCCGCATCGCGGCTCGAGCGACGAGCGGGTCAGCGCCGTCCTCGCCGATACGTCACCGTCGATCGTGCTCACCACGTCCGCGGTCGCCGAAGATGTCGCCGAGTACGTCGATCGGGCGCGCATGGATGATGTCCCGAAGATCGTCGAAATTGATTCGATGAATCTGGACGCCGATCGCCAAACCGCCGTTCCGGCAACCGTTTTGCCCGACGTCGCGTATCTGCAATATAGCTCGGGTTCGACCCGAACCCCGACCGGTGTGATGATTTCGCACCACAACCTGCAGGTGAATTTCGAGCAGCTGATGCGCAGCTTCTTCGCCGACTCCCGCAGAAAAGCCCCGTCGGACACCACGATCGTCTCGTGGCTGCCCTTCTACCACGACATGGGTTTGGTGCTGGGCGTGTGCGCGCCGATCCTGGGCGGCTGGCGCGGTGAGCTGATGAGTCCCGTCGCGTTCTTGGAGCGGCCGGCAAGATGGGTGCGATCCCTGGCCGCGAACACGTCTTCGTGGTCGGCCGCCCCCAACTTCGCCTTCGACCTGGCGGCCCGCAAGACCAGCGACCGTGACCTGGCCGGACTCGACCTCGGCGGCGTGCTGGGCATCATCAGCGGCGCCGAACGCGTCGAGCCGGCCACCCTGAGCCGCTTCGTCGATCGGTTCGCGCACTTCAACTTTCGGGACGACATGATGCGTCCGTCCTACGGCTTGGCGGAGGCAACCGTCTTCGTGGCCAGTGGTACCTGGAGTGACGAGGCGACGGTTCACTTCGATATCGACGAGCTGTCCGCGGGCCGCGCAAAGCCGTGCGCGGCAGGCGCCGGCTCGGCGCTGGTGAAATACGAACCGCCGCAATCCCCGGCACTGCGAATCGTCGACGGCGACACCGACCGCGAGTGCCCGCCGGGGGTGGTCGGCGAGATCTGGGTGCGCGGCGCCAACGTGGCCGAGGGGTACTGGCGCAAGCCGCCGGCAGAACAGCGCTGCTTCGGCGCGACGCTAGTCGACCCGTCGCCGGGTACGCCCGACGGGCCATGGCTGAAGACCGGTGACCTGGGTTTCATCCACGAGGGTGGGCTGTTCATCGTCGGCCGCATCAAGGACCTGCTGATCATCCGGGGACGAAATCACCATCCCGAGGACATCGAGGCGACGGTCCAGGAGATCACCGGCGGTCGGGTCGCGGCGATATCGGTTCCGGTGAACAGCACCGAGAAGCTCGTCACCGTCATCGAGTACAAGAAACGAGGCGACTCCACCGAGGCGGCCATGCACTCGCTGACCTCCGTCAAACGCGACGTCACCTCGGCGATTTCCAATGCGCACGGCGTGAATGTGGGAGACCTCGTGCTGGTGCCGCCCGGCTCGATTCCCACCACCACCAGCGGCAAGATCCGGCGCGCCGCCTGCGTCGAGCAGTACCGCCGGCAGCAATTCGCCCGGTTGGACGCCTGAGCCGGGGCGACGGGCGCGCGCCACGATGCCGATGTTGGTGACCGTCCTGGTGATGGCGCTGGCCGTCAGCGTCGAACCGTTCCGAGTCGGACTGACCGTGGTCATGCTGAACAGGCCCAGACCGGCGCTGCAACTGCTCGCGTTCCTGTCCGGCGGTTTCGCCATGGGAACGGCGGTGGGGCTGGTTGTCTTGTTCGCCTTCCGACGCGCCATGCTGGGCTCGAACTACTTCGCGTTGCCCAAGGTGCAGATTGTGGTCGGCCTGCTGGCGCTGACGGTCGCGGCGGTCGTGGCCGCGAATCTCCCCGCGCGGTTGGGTGCGCGGCCGACGGGATTCGCCTCGCCGGTCCAACGTTTGCTGAGCCGGCATTCGCTGGCGGTCGCCGGCATCGCCGGTCTCGGCATCGCATTGCCGTCCGTCGACTACCTTGCCGCGCTGGCCGTCATTCTGGCCTCCGGGGCGACGGCCCTGACGCAGGTCGCGGTGCTGTTGATGTTCAACGCCGTGGCCTTCGCCCTGATCGAGATTCCGCTGCTGGCCCACCTGCTGGCGCCCGAGGCGACCGCCACGCGGGTGGCGGCGCTGCATGACTGGATTCGCTCGCGCCGGCGCGTCGACGTTGCGCTCCTGCTGGCCGCGGCCGGTTGCGCTTTCCTCGCGGTCGGCGCGGCCGGCCTTTGACCCTTCGCCAACGACGCGTCACCGCTGGGAAGATAATGAGTCCAATCCGCACCGGCAAAGGAGCCGCGATGAGCAAGGCAAGCACCGACCGTCCGCTACGCGTGATCCAGTGGACGACCGGGAACATCGGTCGGCGTTCGCTGCACGCCATCATCGGGCGACCCGACCTGGAACTGGCCGGCGTGTACGCACACGGCGCCGACAAGGTCGGCGTCGACGCCGCCGACCTGGCGGGCTGGCCGGAGCCGACTGGGGTGCGGGCGACCAACGACATCGATGCGCTGCTGGCCCTGGGCGCCGACGCGTGTTGCTATAACCCGTTGTGGCCCAACATCGATGAGCTGGTGCGGCTGCTGGAATCCGGAGTCAACGTGTGCACCAGCGCCGCGTGGATCACCGGCGGAAAGCAGACACCGCAGGACCGCAAACGCATCGAAGATGCTTGCCGGAAAGGCAATTCGACAATCTTCGGCAGCGGTGCGCACCCCGGCATGACGAACATGGTGGGCATGGTGCTGTCCGCATCGTGTGAGCGCGTCGACGAGATCCGGATCACCGAGTCGGTGGACTGCTCGACCTATGAATCGGCGGAAACCCAGACGGCCATGGGCTTTTCGCAGGATCCGGATACCCCCGGGCTGGCCGAGAACGTCCGGCGCGAAAGCGAGGTCTTCGCGGAGTCGGCGGCGATGATGGCCGACGCGATCGGGGCGAAGCTGGACAAGATGACCTTCGACGTCACCTTCACCGCGGCCACCGACGACTCCGATCTGGGCTTCATGAAGATCCCCGCCGGAACGGTCGGCAGCGTCTACGGCTACCACCGCGGCTGGGTCGGTGACCGCAATGTCGTCAGCGTCGGGTTCAACTGGACCATGGGCAGTCACGTCGTCCCGCCCAAGCCCCTGGAGCACGGGCACGTCATCCAGGTGTTCGGGCTGCCCAACATGCGAACCGTGTTGCACTGCCTGCCGCCCAAAGACTGGACAGAGCCCGGATTCATGGGGCTGGGAATGATCTACACCGCGATGCCGGTTACCAATGCCGTCCCGGCGGTGGTGGCCGCCGAGCCGGGAATCGTGACGCTGGCGGATTTGCCGCCGGTCACCGGTCGGCTCGCCCACTAGCAGCTATGCCGTACGCCACAAGTGGTGGCCCCAGGAGGAACGCTTGCGTGCACTAAGGTTAATATCCCCAACTGAGCAAATGTTCCGTTGACAGTGGTGTCGTCGGCGACGGTTGGTGAGCTTTGCGGAAGGCGGTCAGGTGGTGGCTAGTCCAGACTCGGGTACCCGCCCCGGCCTTCTCAGCCGCGTACTGAGACGAGCGTGGATCCCGCTGGTGCTGGTGGTCGTTCTGTCACTGTCGGCGCTCATCGTGTCGCGACTGCACAAGATCTTCGGCTCGGAAGATCTCAACGCAAACGCCGGCAAGGGGATCGAAATCGTGCAATTCAACCCGAAGGTCGTCGTCTACGAAATCTCCGGTGCCCCGGGCACCACGGCGAACATCAACTACTGGGACGAGAACGCCAACACGCATCAGGTCAACAACGCTGCCCTGCCCTGGTCGACCACCATCTCGACCACGCTGCCCTCGGTGAGCGCAAACATCATGGCGCAGAGCGACGGCAGCACGATCAGCTGCAAAATCACCGTGGACGGCATTGTCCGGGACAACCAGAACTCCGCCGGCCATAACGCCCAGACCTTCTGCCTGGTGAAGTCCGCATGAGCGACGTGCACAATCAGACCGAGCGCGACCTGAGCGCCGCCGACACCGGCCCGATCGGCACCCGGGGGTTGTCGAAGGCCGAGCGCGGCCATCGGCCCTACCTCCCCCACGCGATCCGCATCTTCGCGATACCGATCATCATCGGCTGGGTCGCGATCACCGTGTTGGTGAACGTCATCGTGCCCACGCTGGAGAAAGTCGGCGAGGCGCACTCGGCGCCGATGACACCGCTCGACGCGCCGTCGATGAAGGCGATGATGCGCCTGGGCCATAACTTTCACGAGTTCGACTCCAACAGCACCGTCATGATCGTGCTGGAGGGTCAGCATCCGCTGGGCCCCGACGCGCACCAGTATTACGACAAGCTGATCCGGCAACTTCGCCAGGATCCCAAGCACATTCAGCACATTCAGGACTTTTGGGGCGACCGGCTGACGGCCGCGGGCGCGCAGAGCGCCGACGCCAAGAGCGCCTATGTGCAGGTGAACCTCGCCGGTAACCAGGGCACGACGCTGGCCAACGAGTCGGTGGACGCCGTGCGCAAGGTCATCGACGAGAACAAGGCACCGCCCGGTGTGAAGGCCTATGTCACCGGTCCCGCTGCGCTGTCCGACGACATGCACATCATCGGTAACGCCAGCCTGGCCAAGATCACGCTGTTCACCCTTGGTGCCATCGCGATCATGCTGCTGCTGGTCTACCGGTCCATCGTCACCACGCTCGTGCAGCTGTTCATGACCTTTGTCGCGCTGGCCTGTTCGCGCGGGGTGGTCGCGGTTCTGGCGTATCACAACGCATTCGGGCTCACCACCTTCGCGGCCAACATCCTCACCATGCTGGCCATCGCCGCGGGAACGGACTACGGCATCTTCCTCGTCGGCCGCTACCAGGAGGCGCTGGCCGCCGGCGAGGATCGAGAAGAGGCGTACTACACCACATTCAAGGGCGTCGCCCCGGTGGTGTTGGGTTCGGGCCTGACAATCGCGGGCGCGACCTATTGCCTGAGCTTTTCGCGGCTGCCGTGGTTCAACACCATGGGCGCGCCCGTGGCGATCGGCATGCTGGTCGTGGTGCTCGCCGGTATCACGCTGGGCCCCGCGGTGGTTTTTGTCGGCAGCCGCTTCCACCTGTTCGAAAGGCAGGCCAAGCGTGGTCGGCTGTGGCGCCGGGTGGGCACCGCCGTAGTGCGTTGGCCCGCACCGGTTTTGGCCGTCAGCGCCGCCATCGTGCTGGTCGGCATGATCGCCCTGCCGAGCTTCCACACCAGCTACAACGACCGCCACTACCTGCCGCTGTCAGCCCCGTCCAATCAGGGGCAAGAGGCCGCGAATCGGCATTTCTCCGAAGCGCGGATGAACCCCGACCTGTTGATGGTCGAGTCCGATCACGACATGCGCAACCCAGCCGACATGCTGGTATTGGACCGGGTGGCCAAGAACGAGATGCGCACGCTGGGCATCGCCATGGTCCAGGACATCACCCGGCCGCTGGGCATTCCGATCCAGCACAGCTCGATCCCGTTCCAGAACAGCGTCCAAAGCCAGACGACGATGCAGAACATGAGCTTTCTCAAGGAGCGCATGAACGACATTCTCAAGATGGCCGATGATCTGCAAACCCAGATCGACACCACGCAGCGCCAATACGAGGTGTCGCTGGATCTGGCCAACGCCGCCGACGACAGCGCGAAGACCACGGCGGTGACGTCGCAGATCACCGACACCCTGCGCGACCACATCGCCGACTTCGACGACACCTTCCGCCCGGTCCGCACGTACTTCTACTGGGAGAAGCACTGCTACGACATCCCGCTGTGCTACGGGCTGCGGTCCCTGTTCGACACTTTGGATGGCTTCGATCAGCTCGCGGAGCAGTTCCATTACCTCACGGGCGACATCCAGCACACCGCCAAAGCAACCCATGATCTGAATGCGTTGTTCCCCACGCTGATCACCACGCTGAAGACCACCCGGGGCATCACGCTGACGCTCTACCAGACGTTCAAGGCGATGATCAATCAGATGGAGGCGATGAGCAATACCGCCATCGTGATGGGGCAGAGCTTCGACGCGTCGAAGAACGACGACTTCTTCTACCTGCCGCCGGAAGCCTTCGACAACCCCGATTTCCAGACGGGTCTTCGGATGTTCTTGTCACCGGACGGTAAGTCGGCGCGGTTCTTCATCACCCATCAGGGCGATCCGATGTCGCCGGAGGGTATCGCGCGGGTCGATGCCGAACGCACCGCCGCGCAGGAGGGGCTGAAGCAATCCTCGCTCTCGGATGCCCGGGTGTATCTCGGCGGAACCGCCGCGACGTTCAAGGACATGGCAGACGGCGAGAAATACGACCTGATGATCGCCGTGGTGTCGGCCCTCACGCTGATCTTCATGATCATGCTGCTGCTGACCCGCAGCGTGGTGGCCGCACTGGTGATCGTCGGCACCGCGGCCAGCTCGATCGCGGCGTCTTTCGGTCTGTCCGTGCTGATTTGGCAGGACCTATTCGGCATCAGGATCCACTGGATCGTGATGGCGCTGTCGGTCATCATCCTGCTGGCCGTGGGATCCGACTACAACCTGCTGCTCGTTTCCCGGTTCCGCGAAGAGATCCATCGCGGGCTCAAGACCGGGATCATCCGGTCGATGGCCGGTACCGGCGGTGTGGTGACGGCGGCGGGTCTGGTGTTCGCCTTCACCATGGCGTCCATGTTGGGCAGCGATCTGCGGGTGCTCGGTCAGTTCGGGTCGACCGTGTGCATCGGTCTGCTGCTCGACACGCTGGTGGTGCGCACGCTGCTGATGCCCTCGATCGCCACCCTGCTCGGACGGTGGTTCTGGTGGCCGCAGGTGGTGCACCCCCGTGGGGATAACGCACGACGGCCGGTGAGCGCCTGATTCGTTAGTGGCGCTCGTAACTACTCCGGCGGCAGCGCCACGGTGACCGCGACCGCGCCCGCACCGACATGCAGCGCGAGCACCGGTCCCAGCTCGGTGATGATCGCCGGTTCGCACGCCGGCAGCCGCTCGCCCAGCGCTGAGGCCACCTCCCGGGCGCCATCCGGGTTGTCGACGTGATGCACCGCCAGGGCGGCGGCATCGTTGCCGACGACCTGGCAGACCCGGTCGATCATTGCCTCGGTGGCATGGGTGACGGTGCGGACCCGTTGGGCCAGAACGAGTTTGCCGTCATCGATACGCAACAGCGGCTTGAGCGCCAGCGCGGTGCCCAGCCACGCCTTCGCCCCGCCGATGCGTCCGCTGCGCCGCAGGTTGTCCAGGCGGTGCACCACGATGAAGGCATGCCCGCGGTCCACGGCCGCGTGCGCGGCGTCCGCGACGGCGTCGAGGCTTGCGCCGTCGGCCGCCGCCCGCGCCGCGGCCAGCGCGACGAAGCCGGTGCCCATCGCGGCCGACTTCGAGTCGACGACCCGCACGTTCGGGTCCAGGTCGGCCGCGGTGCGTTCGGCGGCCCGGCACGTTCCCGACAGCGCCGACGAAATGTGTACGGCCACAACGCCGTCGGCGCCGCTGTCGGCCAGCGCCTGCTGATAGGCGTCGGCGAGTTCGGCCGGGGTGGCCGCCGCGGTGGTGGCCGCCAGTTTGTAGATGTCATCGGGAACGTCGTCCACACCGTCACGCAGATCCGCGCCGTCGAGCAAGATGTGCAGCGGAACGACCCGGATTCCCCACTTTTCGAGCAGGTCGGCCGGCAGCCGTGCCGACGAGTCGGTCACCACCATGACGGTCACCAGCGCTACCCGCGGGGCTTCTCGTTGGGCACGCCGGCCTGATTGCGCGGCGCCTCCTCATCGCGCTGCGCGTCCCCCGCAAGCGGGAGGTGCCCCCGCTGCATCGTTGCCACGCCGGCCTCGGCGAGCGCCTTGAGCATCAACTCCGCGACCGCCTGGTGGGCTTCGAAGTTCCAGTGAATCCCGTCCGGGTTTCCCCGACCGCTCATCACCTGTTCGGCGACAGCGGCTTTCAGATCGACCAGGGGCACGTTGTGGTTTTGCGCCCATTCGGTGATGGCGGCCGCCGTGCCCGCGCGGCCGTGGTGGGCCCGGCCGTAGGTGTCGGCGATGTGCACCGACGGCAGCGACGCCACGATCGGAATACCGGGCCGGTTGAAATCGATTGCGCCACGGGTCTGTTCGAGGTAGTCCGCACTCAGGTGTGGTGGCAGCGCCGATCTGGCCACCGGCGAGAGCCTGGGCTGCAGCCAGCCATAGCCGTCGCGAACCCAGCGCCGCAGCCACGGCGGCCGCACATAGCGGATCAGCTCGCGCAGCGCGGTGGGCAATACCGACGGCAGCGAATCCATGCCGCCGGTCGCGAAGATGACCGCGCCCGCCCTCGGTAGCGCCGCCCACGCCCGCGGGTCCTGGGTCGCCGCCCACCAGATGTCGCGGCACGTCCACCCGATGCGGCCGATCAGCTCGACGTCCCAACCCAGCTGCGCAGCAACGATATTCGGCCAGATCCGGGGATCGTCGGCGGGCAGCCCTCCCGTCGGGCCGTAGTAGGCCAGGGAGTCGGCGAATATCAGCAGGGTGGGCTTCGGCGGCCGCTCAGAGGACATCGTTGGACACCTGCGCCGAAGCGTTCCACACATCCAGACGCCAACGGATGCTGTCGAATTCGTCGGCCGGATCGTCGTTGTGGCCGGACAGCTGCACCCAGCTGGCATTGCCCATGCCACCCAGGATCGGCCAATTGGCGACGGGAAGCTTCAACAGCGCGGCCGACAAAGCGGCGATCAGCCCGCCGTGGGCCACCAGCACCACCGGGCGATCGGGCCCGTCGGGCTCGCCCCACTCCGGCTCGCCGGTCACCAGTTCGGCAACCAACGGCACGCTGCGAGCGGCGACGTCGACCCTGCTCTCACCGCCGTGCGGTGCCCAGGTGGCGTCTTCGCGCCAGGCCAGCCGGGCGCCGGGGGCCTGCGCGTCGACCTCGGTGTGCGTCATTCCCTGCCAGTCGCCGAGATGGGTTTCCCGCAACCGCTGGTCGACCCGGATCGGCAGGCCGGTCAGCTCCCCCAACCTGACCGCCGTGTCGTAGGCGCGATGCAGATCCGACGACACGATGAGCAACGGCTGCAGTTTGCCCAGCACCTCGGCGGCCGCGACGGCCTGGGCCCGGCCGAGTTCGCTGAGTTCGGAATCCAGCTGACCCTGCATCCGGCTGCCGGCGTTGAACTCGGTTTGCCCGTGCCGCAACATGATCAGACGACGGACCCTCATGACGCACCCGACTCATCGGAGTTGGCGCGGCCCTCATCGAGGTCTACCGGCACCACCGGGCAGTCACTCCACAGCCGGTCGAGGGCATAGAAGTCGCGGTCCTCCTGGTGCTGAATGTGGACGACGATGTCGCGGTAGTCCAGCAGCGTCCAGCGGCCTTCCCTGGTTCCCTCGCGACGCGCCGGCTTGTAACCGGCCTTGCGCATCTTCTCCTCGACCTCGTCGACGATGGCGTTGACCTGTCGCTCGTTGGAGGCCGAGGCGATCACGAAGCAGTCCGTGATGGCCAACTGCGCGGAGACGTCGATGACGATGACATCGTCGGCAAGCTTCGACGCGGCGGCACCGGCGGCCACCGTGGCCATGTCGATGGCCTCCTGGGTGGCGCTCATGGGTGATCCCCTGCGCTCAGGCGTGTTTCGCTGGCCGGCACCGGCGGCACGACGTCGTCGCGGTAGAGCCGGCGCTTGGAGACGTACTGCACGACGCCGTCGGGCATCAGGTACCACAGCGGGCGGCGCTGCGCCGCGCGGCGGCGGCAATCGGTCGAGGAGATGGCCAGCGCCGGGATCTCGACGAGGGTCAGCGCGTCGTCGGGCAGCTCACCGAGCACGCCGGTGACGTGTTCGCGGCGCAGCTCGTAACCGGGCCGGCTGACCCCGATGAAGCGGGCCAGCTCGAACGCCGTCTCCCAGCCCTGCCACGACAGAATGGAGGCCAGCGCGTCGGCCCCGGTGATGAAGTACAGCTCGGAGTCCGGGTTGAGAGCGTGCAGGTCGCGCAAAGTGTCCTTGGTGTAGGTGGGGCCGGCGCGGTCGATGTCGACCCGGCTGACCGTGAAACGGGGATTGGACGCCGTGGCGATCACCGTCATCAGGTACCGGTCCTCGGCGGCCGAGACGTGCCGGTCCTTCTGCCAGGGCTGGCCGCTGGGCACGAACACCACTTGGTCGAGGTCGAACAGGTCGGCGACCTCACTGGCGGCAACCAGGTGGCCGTAATGGATGGGGTCGAACGTCCCACCCATCACCCCTAACCTGCGAAGCTGCTTTTGCACGATTTGCCAGCTTACTTGAGCCGGTGTTACGGCCCGATTTCCCTGGTCGGGCGGCGGCGCTGCGACCCTATCCCGGCATCGGGTCGATCGGTGAGACTGGTGTACCCACAGCTTCGATCGCTTCTCCGGCGGCCAGACACAGGTCCTCGCGGTAGCGGCCCGCAACGATCTGCACGCCGACCGGCGTGCTGCCGAGCAGACCGGTCGACACGGTCAGTGCCGGCAGCCCGAGGTAGGGCAAACCGAGCTGGGTGAGCTGTGCGGCCCATACCCGCGCGAAGGCGGCGTCGCCTTGCATATCGAGATGGTTCGCGAAGGGCAGCTCGGCGCTGACCGGTATCACCAGGACAGAGTAATTCTCGAACAGCGTCAGCCAGTCACGCAGAAGTGTGGCTCGGCGACTCAGCGACTTGGAGAACGCGGTCAGGTCGAAAGCGACGGCTTGCTCGCGCAGACGCGCCAGCACATTCAACGCGCCCGGGTCGCCCTCCCGTTGGGCGGCCGCAAGCTTGTCGTCGTACCCGTCAAGGAACGCGAGTTTGGTTTGCGCATCGGCTGCTTCGGCGAGTGGCGGGGTGGTGGCCAGCTCGTCCACGTCCCACGCCGCGGCTTTGAGCCGCTCGGCCGCGTCGCGGACCGCTTGCGCCACTTCAGGTCTGGTGCCAAGCCCGTCCGGCGCCACGCAGAAAGCCGCTCGCTTGGCCACAGGGGGCGGACCTGACAGGGGCGCGGGCACCCACCACGGGTCGCGGGCGTCTCGAGCCGCCATCGCCGCGAATGCCAGCCGGAGGTCGGCGACGCTGCGCGCTAACGGGCCTGAAACTCGCCCGAGCTGGGCGCCGATGGTCGGTTCGGGGAGAGAGGCATTGAATGCGGGGACGCGGCCAAGTGTCGGGCGCAACCCGTGTATCCCACACGCGTACGCCGGATAGCGGATCGAACCTGCGATGTCGGTTCCGTGGGCAATCGCGCCGATGCCCGCCGTGACTGCCGCGGCGGCCCCGCCCGACGAGCCACCAGGGGTTAGGTCCGCGTTCCGTGGGTTGCGGGTTTCCCCGTGCAATTGATTCGAGGTGAACCAACGGAGGCAGAATGCGGGCGCATTCGTCCGGCCGATGAGCACCGCACCGCTCTTCAGAAGATTGTCGACGACGGGGCTGTTGGTTTTGGCGATGAGGCCACGCTGTAGCGTCACGCCGTCGGTGGTGGCGTAGCCGGCCTGGTCGACGTTGATCTTCACCGTTACCGGCACACCGGCCAGCGGTCCAACCTCATCGCCGCGGCGCAGCCGTTCGTCGATCATGGCGGCGGCGGCCAATGCCTCGTCGCGGTGATGATCAACCACC
>NZ_LZMG01000135.1:0-5833 GCF_001673615.1 Mycobacterium sp. 1245499.0 | reverse complement strand
GCAGCCGTTGCTGGAACAGGCCGTCGGCCAGCAGGTATGAGGCGACCACGACACGGCTACCGGCGCGGCGCGCGCGGGCCCGCTCCACGGCCTCGGCCAGCTGTGGATCGCCGGTGGCCGCGAACGCCAGGCTCACCCGCGATCCGGTCAACGCGGACAACAACGTCGCGGTGGTGTGCAGGTCCGCGCGCGCCTTGTCATCCGAGGTTCCCGCGGCCGCCAATATCACCGAATCGCCCGGACGCCAGCCGCATTTCACCAACTGGTCGCCGACGATGCGGGCGATCTGACCGCTCGGACCCAACGCGGGGGTGACGAGCACGTTCGGATGGCCGCTGGCCGCCACGTGCGCGGGCAGGTCGGCGCGGACGTGGTATCCGCGCGACAGGAACGCGGGCACCACGATGGCGGGCCGGTCGTCCGCCTTCACGCGCACCAGGACCTCGCTGGGGGTGGGGCCCACCACGTCCACGAAGGCGACGTCGACTTGGCTGCGGACCAGCGTACTCACCTGTGCCGCAAGGTCTTCGACCATCGCCACACCGCCAGGGCGGCGGGTGCCGTGTGCTACCAGGATCAGTGCCATGGGGAGTCTTCCGGATGATCGATCGCAAGACGGTAGCCGCGCTTGACCACCGTTGCGACGATGTTCTTGTCGCCCAACGCCGTTCGCAACCGCAGCACCGCGGTATCGACGGCGTGCGGGTCGTTACTGTTGCCGGGCAGCACCCGGAGCAAGTCGTTGCGCGCGACGACATCGCCGGGGCGTTGCGCCAGCGCCCGCAGGGTCGCCATGCCCGACCCCGACAGGGACTTCACCGAACCGTCGACCAGCACGCAGGTCCCGCGGATCTCGATGTCGTGGCCGGCCGCGCGGATGGTGCACGACCGCAGGGGCGGGAGTTCCTGGGCGATGTGGCGGGCCAACGCCCCCAACCTCATTCGCTCTGGTGACGACGTCGGGATCCCGGCACGGATCAACGGTTGCGCGGTGACCGGGCCGACGCACATCGCGTGCACGTCACTGCGAAGCGCTTGCAGCAGTTGGTCTTCGATGCCCAACTCACGGCTGCGCTCCAACAGCGCCGCGCCGGCGGGGGCGGAGGTGAAGGTCACCGCGTCGAACTGGCGCCGCGCGACCGAGGCGACGAGCTGGTCGAAGTCACCGCCGGCCGGCGTTGGCTTCCAGCGGTATACGTGAATGGGCACCACCTCGGCGCCCGCCGATCGCAAGCCGTTGATGAATTCCGGGAACGGATCCCACCCGTCGGCCGCGCCGTGCAGCTGGACGGCGATGCGCTTGCCGGCGACATCCGACTCGAGAAGGTAGCGCAGCACCTCGCGCGACGATTCGGATTTGGGCGACCACTCTTCGTGTAATCCGGCGGCGCGCAAGGCCCCCGTCGCCTTCGGGCCGCGGGCCACGATCCGCGACTTGGCAAGTGACGCCAGCAGTTGGGTGGCCAGGCCCCACCCGTCGGCCGCGGCGACCCAGCCGCGAAAGCCGATGCCGGTGTGCGCCACCAAGATATCCGGCGGCTCCGCGATCACCGCCTCGGTGTGGTTCTGCAGTTCTTCGTCTTCGGGCAACGCGATGATGTTGATGGCCGCGGCGCTGGACACCTCCGCGCCGTTGCGGCGCAGCAACGCGCACAGCTCCTCGGCGCGGTTCGCCGACGTGACGGCGATCCGGTAGCCGGTCAGCGGCGCGGAGTCTGGTGGGGCCAGTTGGGGGGCCATATGAAGTGTGTATGCCTGCGACGTTTCCGTTGCGTTACCGGTCAATTGCTGTGGCATTGCCCGTGTTGCGAGCCGGCTCACACGCCTCGGTATCCGGTGCCGACCCGGACAGGCCGGGCGCGGTTGCGGGTCGGCGCGCATAGACCGTCCAGGTCATGATCGCCGCCACCACATAGGACACCAGGAACACCCAGTAGGCCGACGTTTCGGTGCCGGTGCTCAGGTACGACTGGCGCAGCGCCAGGTTGATCCCCACGCCCCCGAGCGCACCGACGGCGGAGCAGACGCCGATCAGCGATCCCGCCTTCGCGCGGGCCCAATGACGACGTTCGTCCTCGCTCGCGTCCAGTGAACGGCTGCGCGCCTCGTAGACCGACGGGATCAGCTTGAACACCGAACCGTTGCCCATGCCGGACAGGGCGAACAACACCATGAAGCCGGTGACGTAGCCGATCATGCTGACGGAGTGGGCCGCGGCGTGGTGGTCGTCGAAGGTGCTGATGGTGACCAGCAGCCCGGCGCTCAGGGTCATGCCGGCCAGGACGCCCAGGGTGACGCGGCTGCCGCCGAGCCGATCGGCCAGCCGGCCACCGTAGATGCGCGCCAGCGAGCCGAGCAGGGGCCCGAGGAAGGCCAGCTGCGCGGCGTGCAGCGCCGCATGCTTGGGGCTTTCCCCGGCTTCGGCGAAGTTGACCTGCATCACCTGACCGAAGGCGAAGGAAAAGCCGATCCAGGAGCCGAAGGTGGCGATGTAGAGCAGCGAGATCACATGCGTGTCGCGCTCGAACAGGATCGAGCGCATGGTGCTCAGTTGGGTGCCGTGGTTGACGTTGTCCATGAACAAGGCGGCCGCGATGCCGACGACGACCAGCAACACCAGGTACACCGCGCACACCCAGTACGGCGCCTCGTGGCCGGCGGTGGCCAGCACCAGCAGGCCGACCAACTGGATCACCGCCACCCCCAGATTGGCGACGCCGGCGTTGACGGCCAGCGCGGCGCCCTTGAGTCGCTGCGGGTAGAAGGCGTTGACGTTGGCCAGCGAGGCCGCGTAGTTGCCGCCGCCCAGCCCCGTCAGGGCGGCGCACAGCACGAACGGCCACAGCGGCACACCGGGATTGGCCAGCAGCGCGATGGTGCCGGCCGTCGGGATCAGCAACACGAAGGCCGAGAACGTCGTCCAGTTGCGACCGCCGAAGGCGGCGATGCCCAAGGTGTAGGGGATCCGCGCGCAACCACCGACCAGGGTGGCGACCGCGCCGAGCAGCAGCTTGTCGCCGGCGGAGAAGCCGTAGACCGACCCCGGCATGAACAACGCCATGACGGGCCACAGGGTCCAGATCGAAAACGCCACGTGGTCACCGGCGATGGTGCACAGCAGGTTGCGCCGGGCGATCTTCTTGTTGCCGGCCTCCCAGGCCGTCGTGTCTTCCGGATTCCAGTCCGCGATGCGGTGGTTGCGGCCCATCCGATCGTCACCTTTCTTCGCCACGGCGGTTATGCCTGTCGCCGTATCACGGAAAGCGATTGCGCCCCAATGGCATCGCGTCGACCGGCGTGCATACAGATCCTCTCCTCAGGCCCCACGAACCGCCGCATCGGGCCGCCGCCGCGCCAGGGGTCACCGCGCTCGCCCGATATCGGGAAAGCGGTTCGGAGACTGGCTTTCGACGCTTGGGCACCCCGAATGGGCGGGCATGCCCCGCCGTATGGTCCGATGCTCACATTTACGACGCGAACGGGTCAACCGGAACGGGCCGATATCGCCTGTTAGTTGTTTACCAGTTATCTGGTAACTGCCTGAGGGACAATCAGTTCGCGAGGCCGCGGTTCATCGGCCGTGAATGGGCGCCGCCATCAAGTGATTTCACACATCCGGCCGCCGCGGTGTGAGCTGGGATACAGGCGATTCCCGCGCCGACGATTCGGCGGGCGAGATCTAGGAAAACGGCCAACTCGCGGCACCGGACTGGGCGCCCACCAGGGACCTGGGCCGCGCCCAGTGCAGTCGCACGGTCTGGCCGGGCCGCACCTGGGCGATCTTGTCCACGTCCTCGTCGACCACCACGCCGATCACCGGGTAACCGCCGGTGACGGGATGGTCGGGTCCCAGGATCACCGGTAAACCGTTGGGGGGCACCTGAATTGCGCCACGGGTGGCGCCCTCGCTGGGCAGCTGGCGGTCCGGGTAGCAGTGCTGCAGCGGCCGGCCCGTCAGCCGCATCCCCACCCGGTCGCTGCGATCCGAGGCCACCCAATCGGTGTGTACCAGGGCGTCGGGATCGACGAACCAGTCGTCGCGCGGCCCGGGCACCACGGACAGCTCGACGACATGGTCGGTGATGGCCGCGACCGGCGCCTGGTCCAGCTCGGGGTAGGCGTCGGTGTGCTCGCCGATCGGCAGGCGGTCACCGCTGCGCAGCGGCGCCGGGCCGATGGCCGACATCACGTCGTAGCTGCGCGACCCGAGCACCGGCTCCACGCAGATGCCGCCGCGGATCGCCAGATAGCTGCGCAGCCCCGCGCGCGGCGCGCCCAGCGAGATCACCTCGCCATCGCGCACATGATGAATGCTGTTGGTGCCGAACTTGATTCCGTTGACCGTGGGGTCGGTGTCGGCGCCCGTCACCGCGATGTCCACATCACCGCCGGTGACCCTGGCCGCGAAACCACCGAACGTCACCTCCACGGTGGCGCGGTCGTCGGGGTTGGCCACCAGCCGGTTGGCCAGCTTGTGCGCGCGCCGGTCGGCTGCTCCCGAGCGGCTCACGCCCAGGTGGGCCAGCCCCGGGCGACCGAGGTCTTGGACGACGGCGAACGGTCCGGTGCGCAGGATCTCCAGGATCGGCACGGCTATCTCCTCAGGTATCTAGACGGCCCGGAACTGAACCCACATGCCCTGCGCCAACAACGCCGGGTTCGGCCGCTGCAGATCCCACAGCACCGCGTCGGTGTGGCCGATCAGTTGCCACCCGCCGGGGGACTGCCGCGGGTAGACCGCGCTGAATTCACCGGCGAGGCCGACCGAGCCGGCGGGCACCGATGTCCTCGGCTCGGGGCGGCGCGGCACCCGCAGGCGCGGATCGCCGTCGACCAGATAGGCGAAACCGGGTGCGAATCCACTGAATCCGACCCGCCACGGCGTGGCGGTGTGGGCGTCGATCACCGCCGCGATGGTCAGTCCGGTGCGGTCGGCGACCTCGGCCAGGTCCGGGCCGTCGTAGACGACGTCGATGACCACGTCGGCGCGGCGCGCCGAGGCGGCCCCCGGGGCGGCGTCGACGCGCATCTTGCGCAGCCGCTGACGGATGACGCCCTGAGAGCGCGGGCCGTCCAGCTTCACCAGCACCGTGCGGGCGGCCGGCACGACGTCGACCACGCCCGGTATCGCCGCGGCGCGCAGCGCGTCCGCCCATGCCAATACCTCGGCGGTACTGCCGCATTGCACCATCAGCGCGCGGTCGCCGTAGTCCACGACGGTGTTGCCGACCAGCTCCGTCGGCAGGTTGTGGGCCAGGTCGCCGCTAAGATCCGTCACGCTCATTACTCGACGGTAACCCCGGGATCGGGGCCTGTGCGAGGGGCGGGCGACGGATTTTCGAGCACTGCCAGAGCTGCCTTAGCAAACGCTCAAACAGCCACGCCCGCGCGCGTGGCTACCCCAGGATCTTGGTGATCAGCGGGGGCAGCTGGTCGGCGATGACCGGGTAGCTCAGCGGCGACGCGAACGCGATGGCGCCGGCCTGGTCCTTGGTGGTGAAGATGTGGCGGTTCTGCGCCGTGGTCAGCGACCCGGCCACCTCCGGGTCGGTCAGTATCGCCTTCTGATCGTCGGGGTTCTGGGTCGTCCAGATCACCAGGTCGGCGGAATCGAGTACCGCCTTGATGTGATCGCGCGGGATGACGGCGCGCTGATCGGTGCCGAAGGGTTTGATGCTGTCGGAGATGACCAGGCCCATCTGGTTCAGAAAGTCCGTCCGCCAGCCCGCCATGGTGGCTACGACCGTGCCCTGCCACAGCGCGCCGTGCATCAGCAGCGCCTTCTTGCCGGTCCATTGCTGATTCTTCTTGCCGATGTCGGTGAACTTCTGGT
>NZ_LZMG01000134.1:0-17472 GCF_001673615.1 Mycobacterium sp. 1245499.0 | reverse complement strand
GCCGGTCGCCGCGCTCGCTTAAGTGTCTACCCCCGACCGAGCGCCATCCAGCGTCGCGTCGTTCACAGCGTGTTACGCCGGCCCGCCAGGGAGGTGGCCAGCGACGCGTTGTCGAGCAGCCTGCGCAACACCTCGACCGCTTGCATCAGCACCTGACGGTCCGCGGAGTCGAGCAGCGCCAATTGCGGTTCGATCGCGGCGGCGCGGTCGGCCCGGACCGCGTTGAGCGTGCGCCTGCCCTCGGCCGTGATCCGGATCCGGACCGCACGCGCATCTCCTGGGTCGACCATCCGGGTGACCAGGCCCGCCTCCTCGAGCCGGCGCACCTGCGTGGTCATCGTCGGTTGCGAGCAATGATCGACCGAGGCCAGGTCACCGATTCGGGCTTCGCCGTGAGCTTCGATGGTGGCCAGCAGCCTGGCCTGCGCTGCGGGCAGCGGCATTTGGATGCGTTGGGTGGCCAGCCGGTTGAGCCGCGCGACCACGGCGAGCAGATCGGCTCCCAGTCCCTGCGCTCCCTCGAGCTTTGCGGTATCGACGACATTGTCCATGTCTCCATGGTTGCATAGCTTTGCTAAGCGAGGCCAAAACGCGCTATGTTTCGGTTCAGCCGGTGACGCCCTCTAATAACGGGACTTAGTGCTGCGGGCTGGCACAATCAATGAGGTGACTTCCCCCGCCCCCGCCCCTTTGCGGAATCGGGGTGGCCCGCTGCGACCGTCCGAATTGGCGCAGGCCTCTGTCATGGGGGCGCTATGCGCGGTCATCGCGATCATCGCCACCGTCATTCCCTTCGCTCAGGGACTGGCGTTGCTGGGCACGGTCCCCATGGCGCTGTTGGCCTACCGCTACCGCCTCCGTGTGCTCGTCGCCGCCACGGTTGCCGGCGGGATGATCACGTTTCTCATCGCAGGCATGGGCAGTCTCGTGGCGGTCCTCAACTGTGCCTACATCGGCGGGTTGACCGGGTTCGTCAAACGCCGGCGGCGTGGCGCGCTGACTGTTGTGGTCTCGTCATTTGTCGCGGGAGTGGCCATCGCCGGCGTAACCGTCGCAATGCTGGCAGTGCTAAGTCGGTTGCGGCACTTGATCTTTCAGGTTATGACCGCCAACGTGGATGGCGCCGCTTCCTTCTTGGTGCGAATACATCTGCAGGCTGTCGCCGCTGATGTGCAGCGGGTTTTTGCCTACGGGTTGCAGTACTGGGTGTGGTTGATGCTCGGCTATGTCATCTACGGGGTGATGATCTCATCGTTGATCGGCTGGTGGGTGCTCTCCCGGCTTTTGGAGCGGTTGCACAGCATTCCCGATGTGCACAAATTGGATGCTCCGGAGGGCGCCGCAGGCTCGGATGACCGGGTCGGACCGGTGCCCGTGCGGCTGGTCGACGTGCGGTTTCGCTACCCGGGCGCCAGTCAAGACGCGTTGCGTGAAATCAGCCTCGACCTGAACGTCGGCGAACACGTCGCGGTTATCGGCGCCAACGGCTCCGGGAAAACCACCTTGACGCTGATTCTGGCGGGCCGGTCGCCGACGTCCGGTGCCGTCCACCGCCCCGGCGCAGTGGGCCTGGGAATGGTCGGCGGCACGTCGCTCGTGCTCCAGCACCCGCAGACCCAGGTGTTGGGCACCAGAGTTGCCGACGATGTGGTGTGGGGGCTGCCGCCGGGCACCAAGGTTGATGTGGATACATTGCTGAGCGAAGTCGGTCTTGAGGGGTTCGCGGAACGCGACACCGGCAGCCTGTCGGGTGGGGAGCTGCAGCGCCTTGCGCTGGCCGCGGCGATAGCCCGAGAACCGTCGCTGTTGATTGCCGACGAGTTCACCAGCATGATCGACCAGCCGGGCCGGGAACTGTTGTTGGACGTGCTGTCCGCTCTCCCTGAGCGGCACCGAACAGCCCTGGTGCACATCACCCACTTCGACAACGAAGCTGCATCTGCGGATCGCACGATCGACCTCAGCGGTTCGTCCGACAACACGGGCATGGTCGAGATCGCGCCGGCGCCAGTGCCAACCGTGGCTGTCAGTCCGGGCGCGCATCGTCCGGTGATTGAGGTAGTCGGCGTCGGGCACGAATACAACCGTGGTACTCCCTGGGCGAAGACGGCGCTGCGTGATATCACCTTCGCGGTGGACCAGGGCGACGGGCTTTTGGTCCACGGCGGCAACGGATCTGGTAAGTCGACACTCGCGTGGATCATGGCTGGACTGACCGTGCCCAGCACCGGTGCATGCCTCATTGACGGCGAACCCACCTATGCTCACGTCGGCGCGGTGGCGTTGTCGTTCCAGACCGCGCGGCTCCAGTTGATGCGCAGCCACGTGAATCTGGAACTCGCCTCAGTGGCCGGATTCTCACCGCAAGACCATGGTCGGGTGGCCGCGGCGCTGGAGGCAGTGGGACTGGACCCCGCACTAGGAGGGCGGCGCATCGACCAACTCAGCGGTGGACAAATGCGCCGTGTCGTGCTGGCCGGCCTTCTGGCGTGTTCGCCCCGAGTGTTGATTCTCGATGAGCCCCTGGCGGGGCTGGACGCCGCCAGTCAGCGCGGCTTGCTGCGAGTGCTCGCGGACCAGCGCCGCAAAGGCCTGACACTGGTGGTCATTTCGCACGATTTCGTCGGAATGAGTGAGGTTTGCCCGCGAACGATCCATCTGAAAAAGGGCGCACTGGAAACGGTGTCGCCGACTGCCGCGGTGGGGGACCGAGCATGACCACAACTTCCACCGCGGCGTCCAATCCGAACCGGCGCCGTTCCCGCTCGGTTGTGATGTTGGTCCCGGTCCCGGGACGTTCGACCATCCACGACTTATGGGCCGGCACTAAACTGCTTGTCGTCTTTGGTGTCTCCGTGCTGCTGACGTTTTATCCGGGATGGGTGACGATCGGGTTGGTGGCCGCGCTCCTGATGACGGCCGTGCGGATTGCGCGGATTCCCCGCGGCGCGGTGCCGTCGATTCCTCGATGGCTGTGGGCCCTTCTCGCGCTGGGCTTCGTGACCGCGGCGCTGGCAGGTGGGACTCCCAACGTGCCGGTGGGCGGATTGAACGTCGGCCTTGGTGGAGCGTTGAACTTCCTGAGGATCACCGCACTTTCGGTCGTACTGCTGGGCTTGGGAGCGATGGTGTCGTGGACGACTAACGTTGCCGAAATCGCTCCTGCTCTGACCACGCTGGGCCGGCCGCTGAAACTGCTGCGCATCCCGATCGACGAGTGGGCGGTCGCGTTAGCCCTTGCGCTTCGGGCCTTCCCGATGTTGCTCGATGAATTTCACGTGCTCTACGCCGCTCGTATGCTGCGGCCCAACCGCATACCGCCGGGGCGCAAGGCGCGGGTTCGGCAGCAGAGTCGGGGCATGATCGACCTGATGGCGGCTGCCATCGTCGTTACTCTCCGCCGCGCTGACGAGATGGGCGATGCGATTACGGCCCGCGGCGGGATCGGTCAGCTATCCGCCAGCCCGGCACGACCGAGACTGGCGGACTGGTTGACACTAGTGATAGCTGTGCTGGTCGGTGGCGCCGGAGTGGCGATCGAGACCCTAGTGATGCACTCGGGTTGATTGTCAGAGTAGACCGAGACGCAGCGAAATACTGTTGGTTGACAACGTCGACCACACATGTGCCTGCGCTCGCAATGCCGGGTCGATCGGCGCCGCGCGCTGATGAAAGACACCGAAGGTTCGACGCCGTTGCGACGGGCTGCTTCATAATCAGCTGATCCGGCCACAGGAGGGGCACTTGCCAGCCACGACGATCAGCCTCAAGCAGCAGATGCTCCGGCGCCGCCCCGTGACGGGTGCACACGTCGCGCCAGGGGCCGCGGACCACCTCAAGCGCGGCATCGGCACCTTCCAGCTGACCATGTTCGGGGTCGGCTCGACGATCGGCACCGGGATCTTCTTCGTCATGTCGCAGGCAGTCCCCGAGGCCGGCCCGGGGGTGATCGTCTCCTTCCTGCTCGCCGGCCTCGCCGCCGGCCTCGCCGCGGTCTGCTACGCCGAATTGGCTTCGGCGGTGCCTGTTTCGGGATCGTCGTATTCCTACGCCTACACCACGCTGGGGGAGGTCGTGGCCGTGGCCGTGGCGGCCTGCCTGCTGCTGGAATACGGCGTGGCGACCGCCGCGGTCGCAGTCAACTGGAGCGGCTACCTGAACAAGCTGCTGAGCAACGTCCTGGGATTCCAACTGCCGCAAGCCGTTTCGGCCGCGCCGTGGGATGCGCAACCCGGCTATCTGAACGTACCGGCGGTCGTGCTGATCGTCTTGTGCGCGTTGTTACTCGTCCGCGGCGCCAGCGAGTCGGCCAAGGTCAACGCGATCATGGTGATGATCAAACTCGGCGTGCTCGTCGTCTTCGGTGTTGTCGCGTTCACGGCGTTCGACGCGAGCCATCTGCGTGACTTCGCGCCCTTCGGTGTTTCCGGCATCGGCTCGGCGGCCGGCACCATCTTCTTCTCCTATATCGGCCTGGACGCGGTGTCCACCGCCGGCGACGAGGTGAAGAACCCGCAGCAGACCATGCCGCGCGCACTCATCGGTGCATTGCTGACCGTCACCGGCGTCTACGTTTTCGTGGCGCTGGCCGCGCTGGGCACCCAGCCCTGGCAGAACTTCGCCGGCCAGCAGGAAGCCGGGCTCGCGACGATTCTTGACAACGTCACCCACGGCGGCTGGGCCAGCACGATTCTGGCTGCCGGAGCGGTCATTTCGATCTTCAGCGTCACACTGGTCACCATGTACGGGCTGACCCGCATCCTGTTCGCCATGGGCCGTGACGGCTTGTTGCCCGCGCGGTTCGCGACGGTGAACGCGCGCACCATGACCCCGGTGAACAACACGGTGATCGTCGCCATCGTGGCCTCCGCCCTGGCCGCCTTCATTCCGCTGCAGAAGCTGGCCGACATGGTGTCGATCGGCACGCTCACCGCGTTCGTCGTGGTATCCGTCGGAGTGATCGTCTTGCGGGTACGCGAGCCCGACCTGCCAAGGGGGTTCAAGGTCCCGGGTTATCCCGTCACACCGGTCCTTTCGGTGGCGGCCTGCGGGTACATCCTGGCCAGCTTGCACTGGTACACCTGGATCGCGTTCAGCGGCTGGGTGTTACTGGCGCTGGTCTTCTACTTCGTCTGGGGCCGCCACCACAGCGCGCTCAACGACCCCGCTTCTTCGGAAGCGATCTAGGCCCTCACTGGCGCGCGGCGGCGGTGTTCGCCGCCGCCTGAGCCCGCTGCAGCGTCGTCGCCACATCGCCGCGGCCCAAGAACATTTCGTCGAAATACGGCTGCAGCGCGTCGTTGCCGGCGGCAAAGCCCGCACCGCCGGGGGCCGCGATGCGCGGACCGTTCAGCACGGCGAAGAACGGCGTGACGTCCACCCCCCTGGCGGCCCAGTACCGGAAGTAGACCGGTTGCGCCGAGGACACCGCGGGGATGGCCGCACCGTAGCGGCCCAGAAATTCGTTGCCCTGCCTGCTGCCCATCCAGGCCAGCACCTGGCGCACCGCGTCGGGATGCTTCGTTGCCGCATTGCCCGCCGCGGCAATGCCGTTGGTGACGCTGACCCGGCCCACCGGGCCAGCGGGCATCATCGCCACCCCCCAGTGGAATTGGGCATCGCGGGCCACCGGCGCCAGGTTGTAGGTGCCGGACTGGAACAGCGCCATCCTGCCGGCCAGGAACTGGTTGCGGGAGAAGTCGCCGTTGTCGTTGGTGTCGGCGGCGGGCGGCGCGACGTGGTCGCGGTTGATCAGGTCGACCAGATACCGGAAGGCCGCCACGGCGGCGGGGTTGGCGAACGCGAACGTGTCGCCGCGTTGGAAGACGCCGCCGGCCGAGCCGATGTAGTTCAGGTAGATGCCCTGCGGGTCGTTGGCCGCGTTGTATGCCCATTGCCGCACCCGTCCCGAATCGAATCGTGGTGTGTCGCCGCGGTTTCCGTCGGCGTCGACGGTGAGCCTGCCGAGCAGGGGGCGCAAAGTGTCGTTCCCGTCGGGACCCCACCGCAGGGTGTTCAGGGCGGCGGGATCGACGCCGGCCGCGGCGAGCAGGTCGGCGTTGTAATACAACGCGATTCCCGCATCGGTCAGCTGCGGCACTCCCCACAACGTGCCGTTGCGGGTGAACTGCTCGACGACGGGACGCTCCCAATCCGAGGCGGCCTGCGGCCCGAGCGCTTCGCCGATGTTCAGCAGGCGGCCGCTGTCGGCGTACGCCGCCAGGTAGGCGTTGGACAGCCAGAAGATGTCGTCGGCGCTGCCGCCGGCCACGTCGGTGCGCAGGGTGTTGAAGTAGGTGGAATAGGCCACCAGGTTGAGGTGCACGTCGATGTCGGGGTGGGTGCGGGTGAAGGCCTGGAACGATTCTCGGTAGGCCGCGCCGATCTGGTCGCCCCAGATCCGCACCGTGACGACCGTCTTGCCGCCGTGGGGTTGGCCGGCGTAATCCAGCAACACCGCCGCCGCGGCCAGCAGCACCGCGACGAGCGCGACCGCGGCCGCGGCCAGGGTGGAAAAGCGGGGCCGGGTCACTTCAGTCCCGAGACGACGATCGAGGCGACGATGTGGCGCTGGAACACGACGAACAGGGCAATGAGCGGCGCGATCGCGAGCGTCGTCGCCGCCATCACCAGCGTCCACTGGGAATTGAACCGCGATTGCAGATCGGCCGTCGCGACGGTGAGCACCCGCCACTTATGCCCGCTGGTGATCACCAACGGCCACATGAAGTTATTCCACTGCGAGACCACCGTGATCAACGCTAGCGCCGCCAGGACCGGGCGACTCGACGGGATCACCACATGCACGATCACGTCCAACGTGTTGGCCCCGTCCAGCCGGGCCGCGTTGATCAAGTCGTTCGGGATGATCCGAAAGTGCTCGCGCAGCAAGAAGATCGCGTAGGGCGAGCCGAACATGAAGGGCAACACCAACGCCCAGAACGTGTTGCGCAGGCCGAGCTGGGCCATCATGAGATACATCGGCACCACCGTGACCGTCGCGGGCACCATCAACGTCGCGATGTACACCCAGAACAGCGCGTCACGCCCGGGGAACTGCAACCGTGCGAAGGCGTATGCCGCGAGCACGGAGAAGGTCAACTGGCCCACCAGGATTACCGCCGTCATCAACGCCGTCACCGCGGCCGCCCGGCCGAACCCGGCCCCGGCCAGGTCGGCGAAATTGGCCAGCGTGGGTGGTCGCGGCAGCTGCAACGGCGTGCCCGTGACGAATTGATGCGCGGAGGTGAACGACGTCATCAGTCCAAGGGCGAACGGCGCCAGCGTGATCAACGCACCCAGCGAAAGCCCGGCGTAGATCACCACATTCGTGGGTCGACTAGGTGAGGTCATAGCTGATCCGTCGCCGAAAATACAGATGCTGGACCAGGGTGACGCCGATCAGGATCACGAACAGCACCACGGCCATCACCGACGCCCGGCCGATGGCCGCCGAGCCGAACGCCTCGGCGTAGATGCGATGGGCCACCAGGTCGGTGCTGCCGGCCGGTCCGCCGCCGGTCAGTGCGTACACCATGTCGAAAACCTGTGCGGCGCTGACGATCCCGGTCACCAGTACAAAGAAGGTCGTGGGGCGCAGCATGGGCATGGTGATGCGCCAGAACCGCTGCCACGCGGTGGCGCCGTCGGTGCGGGCGGCGGCGTGGATCTCGTCGGGGATGGCCAGCAGCCCCGCCAGGAACGACAACGAAACGTAGCCGACGTTGGTCCACACCACCACGGCCGACACCAGCGGCAGCGCGAAGCTGGGATCCGACAACCATTCGATGCTGTGTCCCAGCACCGTGCTCACGGCGCCGTCGGTGGGGGCCAAAATCCACCGCCACAGCACCGCGATGGCCAGCGGAGCGCAAATCCACGGCAGCACATACAGGGTGCGAAACAGCCCGGTGCCGGGGAGCTGGCGGGCCAGCATGGTGGCGGCCAGCAGTCCCAGCGCGGTCTGCGCCGGCACCACGATGGCCACGAACACGATCGTGACGATCAGGGAGTTGCCGAAGCCCGCGTCGGTCAGCACCGACCGCCAATTGGACAGGCCGACGAAGTGCAGCGGGCCCAGCAGATCCCATCGGCACAGGCTCAGCCAGAGCACCACCAGGATGGGCAGCAGCAGAAAGGCGAGCACGCCGAACAGACTGGGCGCCAGCAACGCGTAGCCCAGGGCGGTGGATCGAGGGACAATCCCGCGTACCGCGCCGGCCATGGGCTAATTAAAGCGGGCGCCGCCGCGGTTTGGGGTGAGCGGCCGTTACGGTGGAGCCGTGACACCGAACCGGGGGATCGATGCCGACTTCCTGGACCTGCCGCGCCACGATCTGGCCGAAGCCGCGCTCTCGGCGGCCAAAGCGGCCGGGGCCACGCACGCCGACCTGCGGGTTCACCGCATCATCACCGAGATCATCCAGCTGCGCGACGGCGAGCTGGAGACCGCGGTGATCAACCGTGAGGTCGGCCTGGCGGTGCGGGTGATCGTCGACGGCACCTGGGGATTCGCCTCGCACGCGGAGCTGGTGCCGGCGGTGGCCGCCGAGACCGCCCGGCGCGCGGTGCATGTGGCCACCACGCTGGCGACGCTGAGCAGCGAGCGCGTCGAGCTGGCGCCCGAACCGGTCTACGCGGACGCGGCCTGGGTGTCGAACTACCGGATCGACCCGTTCGACATCTCGACCACCGACAAGATCGCCGTGCTGGAGGACTACTCCGGGCGGCTGCTGAGCGCCGACGGCATCAATCACGTGTCGGCGCTGCTGACGGCCGTCAAGGAGCAGACCTTCTACGCCGACACCTTCGGCTCCTCGATCACCCAGCAGCGGGTGCGGGTGCTGCCCTCACTGGAGGCGGTGACCGTCGACCCCGCAGCCGGCAGCTTCGATTCCATGCGCACGCTGGCCCCGCCGATGGGGCGGGGCTGGGAGGTCCTCGCGGGCGACGAGGTGTGGAATTGGACCGACGAGCTGGCGCAGCTGCCGTCGTTGCTGACCGAAAAGATCAAGGCGCCCAGCGTTGTTCCCGGGCCCAAGGACCTGGTGATCGATCCGAGCAACCTGTGGCTGACGATTCACGAATCCATCGGGCACGCCACCGAATACGACCGCGCTATCGGCTACGAGGCCGCCTACGCCGGGACGTCGTTCGCCACGCCGGACAAGCTGGGCACCATGCGGTACGGCTCGCCGGTGATGAACGTGACAGCCGACCGCACCCTCGAATTCGGCTTGGCCACCATCGGTTACGACGACGAGGGGGTGGCCGCGCAGAGCTGGGACCTGGTGCGCGACGGGATCTTCACCGGCTATCAGCTCGATCGGGTCTTCGCGCGGCGACTGGGGCAGCCGCGGTCCAACGGGTGTTCGTATGCCGATTCGCCGCATCACGTACCGATCCAGCGCATGGCCAACGTGTCCTTGCAGCCGGCACCAGAGGACATCAGCACCGACGACCTGATCGGCCGGGTCGAGGACGGCATCTACATCGTCGGCGACAAATCGTGGTCAATCGACATGCAGCGGTACAACTTTCAGTTCACCGGCCAGCGGTTCTTCCGGATTCGTGACGGCCGCCTCGACGGCCAGCTGCGCGACGTCGCCTACCAGGCCACCACGACCGACTTCTGGAATTCGATGGAAGCCGTGGGCGGCGCGTCGACGTGGCGGCTGGGCGGGGCGTTCAACTGCGGCAAGGCCCAGCCCGGGCAGATCGCGGCGGTCAGCCACGGCTGCCCGTCGGCGTTGTTCCGCGGGGTCAACGTGCTCAACACCCGGACCGAGGGCGGCCGATGATCACCCCGCAGCATGTCGTCAACATCGTGCTGGACGAGGCGGCCAAGCTCGGCCGCGCCGACGAGACCATGGTGCTGGTCACCGACAAGGTCGAGGCGACCCTGCGCTGGGCGGGCAATTCGATGACCACCAACGGGGTTTCGGTGAGCCGCAGCGTGACCGTGATTTCCGTGGTGCGTCGCGGGTCGATCGCGCGCATCGGCACGGTGGTGTCCGCCGAGGCCGATCCGCGGGTGCTGCCCGGGCTGGTGGCGGCGTCGCAGGAGGCGGCCGGCGCGGCGCCGGAGGCCGGCGATGCGGCGCCGCTGCTCGCCGACAGCGGGGTGCCCGTCGATTGGGACGCGCCGGTGCCCGGCACCGGTCCCCTGATTTTCTCCGACGTCGCCGACTCGCTGAGCCGTGGCTTCCGCGGCGAGGATCGGCTGTACGGCTTTGCCCACCACAGTGTTTCGACGACGTTCCTGGCATCATCGACCGGCTTGCGGCGGCGGTTCACCCAACCCACCGGTGCGGTGGAGATCAACGCCAAACGCGGCGACGCCAGCGCCTGGGCGGGCGTCGGCACACCCGACTTCGTCGATGTGCCAACCGATTCGCTGCTCGAACAGCTGTCGACCCGGCTGGGCTGGGCGCAGCGCAGCGTCGAACTGCCGGCCGGGCGCTACGAGACGATCATGCCGCCGTCCACGGTGGCCGACATGATGATCTACATGGCGTGGTCGATGGCCGGTCGCGGCGCCCAGGAGGGCCGGACCGCGTTTTCGGCGCCCGGCGGCGGAACCCGGGTGGGGGAGCGGCTCACCGACCTGCCGCTGACGCTGTTCTCCGATCCGATGGCGCCCGGCCTGGCCTGCACGCCGTTCGTCGCGGTGAGCAGTTCCTCGGAGACGGTGTCGGCGTTCGACAACGGCATGGCGATCACCCAGGTGGACTGGATCCGCGAGGGGGTGATCAACGCGTTGGCCTATCCGCGGGCCACGGCCGCCAAATACGACGTCGACGTCGCGGTGGCCGCCGACAACCTGGTGATGACCGGCGGCACGGCCAGTCAGGACGACATGATCGCGGCCACCGAGCGGGGCCTGCTGCTGACGACGCTGTGGTACATCCGTGTCGTCGACCCCACCACCTTGTTGTTCACCGGCCTGACCCGTGACGGCGTCTATCTCATCGAGGACGGCCAGGTGACCGCTGCGGTCAACAACTTCCGGTTCAACGAGAGTCCGTTGGACCTCCTGCGACGGGCCACCGAGGCCGGCGTCAGCGAAAAGACGCTGCCGCGTGAATGGGGCGACTGGGCCACCCGCGCCGCCATGCCGTCGCTGCGGATACCGGACTTCCACATGTCCTCGGTGAGCCAGGCCCGGTAATCCGTTGCCGCCGGGCGGCACGCGTTCTAGCGTGTGACGAATGGCGGCCCCGGTTTCGGTTCGAGAAGACCAGCTCACCCGGCTGGTGGCGTTGTTTCCCGGGTCCCCGGCTCCTGGTCGCCTCGTGGCGTTAGTCCGCCGGGTGTGTGCGCAGACAATGTCGCTGCCACCGTTGCCCGCCAGCGTCGAAGTGGGCGAGCCGGAATCGGAGGCGGAGGCCGCCGTCGCCGAATTCGCCGAACAATTCAGCGCCGACGTCTCGTCGATCACCGCCGAGCAGCGATCACGGTTGTGGAAGCAACTCGGGGAGGCCACCTTTGGCGTCGTCGTGCAGATGTACATCGCCGACTTCATCCCCCGGGTGCGGGCGGGACTGGAGGCGCTCGGGTTCGGTGCGCCATATCTGGGCTGGGTGGACGGCCCGATCAGCTGGGATCACACGACCGATCCGGCGGATCTCGTGTTCAATGACTTTTTAATCGCGGTGGCGCGAATGCGTGCGCTCGACCCGGTCACCTCCGAATTGGTCCGGTTGCGCGGGGCGGCCCAGCACAGTTGCCGGTTATGCAATTCGCTTCGCGAGGGCGGCGCGCTCGATGCCGGCGGTTCGGAGACCTTGTATGAGGAGATCGAGCACTACGAATCGTCGAGTTTGCTCGACGACCGCGCTAAAGCAGCGCTGCTGTACGCCGATGGGTTAATTTGGACCCCTGCGCACCTCGTCGCCGACGATGTCGTCGAGGTGCGCTCACGGTTCTCCGAGGTGGAGGCCGTCGAGCTCACCTTCGACATCATGCGCAATGCCAGCAACAAGGTGGCCGTGTCATTGGGCGCAGACGCTCCCCGGGTCGAAAACGGGACCGAGCGGTACTTGCTCGACGCGGACGGCCAGACGGTATTTAGCTGATATCTGTCGGCGCCAGCCGAGCCGCTAGGGCCTTAGCTGTCGAGCCGGCGACGTCGTCCGCTGGCGTGAGAGGGACGACGTGGTCGAGCGGTCGGTTGGTCCGCCTGCCCGGCGCCAAGAGCACGAAATGTTAACCATTCGTACACGGACGCGCAAGCGTACGTTTCCGCTGTGTGCGGGGCTCATTCGCTAACTTAAGCGCGGTCACTGAGACTTATGTGAACAAATATGTGACGGTGACGAGATGGCAGCGTGGCCCGAGCCGGATGGCCATGGATCGTGCGTCAGTGGCCCGCGGTCCGGGTGGCTTTCCGTGTCAGTTGTTTTGCAGGATTTCTAGCTTGGTCGCGTCGGAACGACTGCGTTCCCGCGCAGAGGGAGGTTCGGAAATGACAACCACCGGTACGCGCTCGCGCGTTCGAGTGTCATCGGTCTGGGCTGCCGGCGTAGCGCTGGGCGCTTCGATGCTCGGTAGCGCCGTCCTGTCAGCTCCGCAAGCGTCGGCTACCTGCAATCTGACTCCGGCCGACGACCAGTACATCAACCTGCTCGCGCAGAACAAAATGGTGCACAACGCCGATTACAGCGACTGCCACGAGGCCGCCGAGGGCCGTTGGTTCGCCGACCAGGTTCGGTCCAACCCCAATCCGTTCGGTGAGGGCCAAGAGTTGGTCAACATGATCACCAGTACCACGCCGTTGACTCAGGCCCAGGCCGAGTGGGAGGT
The DNA here is from genome assembly GCF_001673615.1 of Mycobacterium sp. 1245499.0. Classification (NCBI taxonomy): domain Bacteria; kingdom Bacillati; phylum Actinomycetota; class Actinomycetes; order Mycobacteriales; family Mycobacteriaceae; genus Mycobacterium; species Mycobacterium sp. 1245499.0. Next base: position 4,668 of record NZ_LZMG01000134.1, on the reverse strand, counting down.
CGAGTCGGCCATCTACGTCTACGCGCCGGACCTGATCCCGAAGATCAAAGACCAAGCCGCGAAGGCGAACTGGCCGACCGCTTAGCGAGAGCTATTGCTGCGCAATCCCTTATGAGTTTTCAACTCCAAGCGGTCGTGAGGGCTTAGCCCTCCGGCCGCTTTCGGTTTAGTCGGCTAACTCGACGGCGCCGTTGACGGTAAGCCCCGGCAGCACCTGCAAGAGGCTGCTCGCCTTGGGTTCGCCGCGTTACTTGTTTGGACCTGAATAGTTTCTCGCACAGTCATTTTAGCTAGGCGCTGTTCACGAGCTGTTTGCAGAGATCGTCGTTTGTCGCGCTGTTTACCGGTGGTACCCAATCGTTGCCGCGAAAGAAAAGCTAGCAAATTCCGTGATAAGGGGGTTCGACAGAAGTGGCAACGACACGATCGCGCGTGCAGGTGCTGGCGGCGGGGGCTGCCGGCATTGCGCTGGGAGCCGCGATGTTCGGTGGTGCTGTGGTGTCAGCGCCGCGGGCTGCGGCGGCCTGCAATTTGACTCCCGCCGACGACCAGTACGTCAAACTGCTGGCGCAGAACAAGATGGTGCACAACGCCGACTACAGCGATTGCCATGAGGCCGCCGAGGGCCGTTGGTTCGCCGATCAGGTTCGCGCCAACCCCAACCCGTACGGCGAGGGCCAGGAACTGATCAACATGATCACCCGGACGACGCCGATGAGTCAGGCCCAGGCCGAATGGGAAGTGGAGTCGGCGATCTTCGTCTACGCGCCTGAGCTGATTCCCAAAATCAAGGCTCAAGCCGGGCAGCAAGGGCCTGGGCCCGCTTAATCTCGGGGACATAAAGGTGCCGTGCCGGTGGGCGTTCCCCCAACGGGGCGCCCACCGAGCGCGTCGGCTAAGCGCCGGCTGCCCGACGAACGCCGGCTTCGGTCTTCAGCTACGGTTTCCTACGGAACTATCCCGTCGGGGCGGTAGCTCAGTTGGTTAGAGCCGCGGACTCATAATCCGTTGGTCGCGGGTTCGAGCCCCGCCCGCCCCACTTACCACCTGTATGACGTCGGGTGATGCGACATTTTGCCTTCGGGTGATGCCTGACAGTGTTTCGGCTGATGCTTGACAGTTGTTTCGGTTGATCCTCAACGCTCCCCGCGAGCCTTTTGGAGCTGCGGCGTTCGCGTCGGTATTGGGGCACCGCACCGGCCGGTGTCTGGACTGGGTAGTTGTGATCCCGAAGTCAGTGCGTGGAATCGGCCTTGGTCAACACCATCGCCGCTTGGTTGTACGGAAACAGGCGGTAGAACATCCCTGATGGCCCCGAAACGATTGCTGCGCCCTCCGCCTTACTCACCAGACGAGGATTGACCAGGGCGATACTACTGCCGCGCCTGTGCAATACCGCCTGTCCGCCGGCCAGAACATTCTTCACCCAGTCCGAATGCAGCCCGTACCCGATGAGGACGACGACGCCGTCGGGTGTGGGGAAAACCAACAGCGGCGTTCGATAACGCCTGCCTGATTTGCGTCCGACATGTTCGAGTGTGCATAGGCCTGGCAGCCACGGCGCGATCGACCGAGCCGCTGGATTGGTGACTCGACGATTGAATTTGGCGACGGCCCTTGGTACCCGCATGGCTCCTCATCCTCAGTTAAGTTCGAATCATCGATGCGCCAACTCATGCGGTCGCGGGCACCAGGGCGCTGATGTCCTCGCCTTGAAGCAGCTTGATCGTCAGATTCAGGTCGAAGTAGTCGGTCCAGCGTGTGATTTTCCCGTCACCATCGACGACGAAGGTCCCCATTACGGGGATGGCCGGCTTGCGTCCATCGGGAGTCTGGATGTAATCCAGCCGTTCGGTGAGCACCACGGAACCCTCGCTGGCGAGGTTCACGATCTCGAAGGCGTAGGCGTCCGGGAACATAGCGAACTGGGCCGCCAGGTTCTCCACGATGGCGTCCGGTCCGGTGAAGGCAGGCATTCCCACGTTCTGATAGACGGCCCCTTCGGCGAGGAGGGGACGTAACGCTTCGGCGTCTCGCGTCTCCATCAAAGCGCAAAAGTGGCGGACGACATCGGCTGGCGAAGACATGAAATGAATCCTTTCGCTGCGAGTAGGTGAATCAACTGCGCGGACTGGAAGACGATGCGGATCTGCCTTTCGACACATCAGTGCTCGTGGATGATCACCCCGCGAATGTTGCGGCCGGCGAGCATGTCGTCGTAGGCCTCGTTGATGTCGTCGAGCTTGTACTCGGTGGTGACGGCTTCGTCGAGCAATAGCTTGCCGCTTCGATAGAGGCTGACCAGTCGAGGGATGTCGGCCCGCGGGTTGGCTTCGCCGTACAGGCTGCCCAGCAGGCGCTTCTGGAACAGCGTGAACAACGTCAGCGGCAGCGTCGGCGTCACGTCGGACATCGATGCCAGGGCGGTCGCCACCACGGCACCGCCCTTCCGCACCGCGTTGAGCGCGTCGTTGATCATCGCGCCTTCGAGGACACCTGGCGTGAGGATGGCCGAGTCGGCCATGATCCCGCGCGTGAGCTCACCAACTAACTGGGTTGCTTCCTGCATCGAGGTGGCAAAGTGCGTGGCCCCGAACTCAAAAGCCTTGTCGCGCTTGCTCGGTTCGATATCCACCACGACGATATGCTCCGCTCCTGCCAGCCGCGCGCCCTGAATGGCACCGCTGCCGATCCCCCCGCAGCCGACCACGAGAACCACGTCGCCGGGACTGACGTTGGCGGTATTCACGGCCGAACCCCAGCCGGTGGTGATGCCGCAACCGAGAAGACATGCGCGCGACAGCGGCACATCGTCGTCGATCTTGACGACGGAAGCCTCCGACAACACACCCCACTGCGCGAAACTGCCGACGCCCGAGAGCGCTCCGATGCCCCGTCCTCTGGCTCGGCGCCGGAAGGTGCCGTCGGCCTGGACCCCCGCCAGGATGATCGCCCCGTAATCACAGAGGTTCTGACGGCCCGTGGCGCACCAGCGGCAGCGGCCGCACGCCGGCAGGAACGACGTGACCACGTGGTCTCCCACCGCCAGATCGCGGACTCCCGGACCAACCTCGTGAACGACGCCCGCCCCTTCGTGCCCACCTATCAAGGGGAAACTCACCCCGAACATGTCGCCGGTGCGGATGTGGTGGTCGGAGTGGCATAGACCGGTGGCTTCGAACTCGACGAGTAGCTCGCCTTCCTGTGGCGGATCGAGTTCGATCTCTTCCACCGACCACCTCTCGTTCAGCCCCCACAGAACTGCTCCCTTGGTCTTCATGGCGACTCCTCGAGGATATGTATGGCACGCTCCGGGCAGTTCGCGATTGCGTTGTGCGCCCGGTCTTCCCACCCGGACGGGATATCTTCCACAATCACGAAGGCGGTCCCTTCGTCGTCGATGTCGAACAATTCGGGATACGCCGCATAACAACGGCTGTGGCCTTGGCACGTTTCCCTGTCGACATGAAGTTTCACGTTGTCTAATCCAATCCGCCTGGCCTGGTCCCGATGACTCCTTTTTCTGTGAGCGCTGCAATCGATGCGGCGTCGAGGCCCAGTAGGTCGCCGAGGATGCTCGCGTTGTGCTGCCCTAAGGTCGGCGCTGCCGACCGATACCACGTCTCAACGCTGCGGTACCTGAAGGGAATCGCCGGCACGTGATGCCGTCCCACGACGGGATGGTCGAGGCTTTCGAAGAAGCCCCGTGCCGCCAGCTGAGGGTGCATCGAACCGACCCTGGCGTCTGCCAAATCCGCAGCCGGAACACCACATTCAACGAGTAACTGTGCGGCGGCCGTGGAATCGTATTGGGCAGCCCATTGCTCGAGGTGCTTATCGATCAGATCATGTGCCCGCACGCGCCCGTCATGAGTGTCCAACGCGGGGTCGTTTGCCCAGTCCGGTTCGCGCAGAGCCGACTTGAGTAGGCGCCACTGCTCGTCCGTGGCGACCGAGATCGCCAGCCATCGTTCGGTTCCCGCGCATGGATAGAGCCCTTGTGGGGCGGCGTCACGGCTGCGGTTTCCCAATCGCGATATCAGGTTCCCGTAGGCGGTGAATTCGACAACCTGCTCGGCGGCGGCGTTGAGCGCGGATTCAACCATCGATACTTCGATTAGCGACCCTTGGCCGGTTTCGTCGCGTCGCCGGAGTCCTGCCAGCATGGCGAATGCGGAGTGCATTCCCGCCAGTGGGTCACACGGGCCTCGGGGGATTCGCGGCTGGTCGTACTCGTGACCGGTCACCCACGCCATTCCGGTCATCTGCTCCATGGTTTGCGCGAAACCCACGTTGTTGCGCCACGGTCCGTCGAGCCCGAAGGCAGGCATGCGGACCATCACGATCCGGGGGTTGTGCTCACTGACGGCCTCCCACGTGATGGCGAAATTGTCGAAGACGCGGGGCGAGAAGTTCTCGACCAGAATGTCCGAGCATTGGACAAGGCCGAAAAGCAGCCCCCGGCCTTCGGGGGAAGACAGGTCGAGGGTCAGCCCTCGCTTGTTGGCGTTGGTCGCCAAGTACATCCCCGACCGCTCCCACCACTGAGGTTGGGCGGCGAACGCCGCGGCCGCCATCCGTGCGCCGTCAGGGTGGTCTGTCGACTCCAGGTGAATGACCTCAGCGCCCAGCGCGGCGAGAATGTGGGTGGAGGAGGGACCCGCCCAC
>NZ_LZMG01000133.1:0-9865 GCF_001673615.1 Mycobacterium sp. 1245499.0 | reverse complement strand
CGGGCCCCCGTCACGCTGGATTCCGTTGTCGACGAGGTGCTCGGGCGGCTCAGCCGCTAACTTGTCGCCCGCGCGGCTATGATCGAACACATGTTCGAAAAGGTGCGGGCGCGGTTCGATGAGCTCATCGAGCGCCAATACCCGTCGGCGACGCCGGTGTCGGTGGGGCTGCTGGAGCGGATCGGGGCGGCCGCGCGGGCGGAGAATCGGGCGGCGGCCGCGCAGTTGGTGGCGATTGGTGAGTTGTTCGCCTATCGGTTGTCGCGGTGTGCCGAGACCGAGGAGTGGGCGATGGACACCGAGGCGGCGGTGGGTGCGGAGGTGGCCGCCGAGCTGCGGATCAGTCAGGGGTTGGCCGCCAGCCGGCTGCGGTACGCGCGGGCGATGCGGGAACGGTTGCCGAAGGTGGGTGCGGTGTTTTCGGCCGGGGATATTGGCTACCTGATGTTTCAGACGATCGTGTTCCGCACCGATTTGATCACCGACCCGCAGGTGCTGGGCGCCGTGGACGCGGAGTTGGCGGCCACCGTGGCCAGGTGGCCGTCACTGAGCCAGGGCCGGTTGGCGGCGCAGGTGGACAAGGTGGTGGCTCGCGCTGATGTGGATGCGGTGCGGCGGCGCAAGGAGCGCGTGGCCGGGCGTGAGGTGTGGGTCGCTGAGATGGGGGAGGGGTTGGCGCACATTGAGGGCACGCTGCTGGCCCCGGACGCGCATGCGCTGGACCGGCGGTTGACTGCGTTGGCGGCCACGGTGTGTGAGCATGATCCGCGCACCCGCGAGCAGCGCCGCGCTGATGCGCTGGGCGCGTTGGCGGGCGGGGCGGATCGGCTCGGGTGTCGCTGCGGGCGCGCCGACTGTGTGGCCGGCAAGCGACCCGCCGGGCCGGTGGTGATTCATGTGGTCGCCGAGCGGGCCGCGCTGGATGGTTGCGGTTCGGCGCCGGCCTGCGAGCTGGGCGCCGAGGGCCTGATCTCACCGGAGCTGGTCGCCGAGCTGGCCGGCTCGGCCACGCTGGTGCCGCTGGTTCATCCCGGTGATGCGCCGCCGGAGCCGGGTTATGTGCCGTCGAAGGCGCTGGCCGATTTTGTGCGGTGCCGGGATTTGACGTGTCGTTGGCCTGGCTGTGATCAGCCCGCCGTGAACTGCGACCTCGACCATACGATCCCGTACGCCGACGGCGGGCCGACGCACGCGTCGAACCTCAAATGTTATTGCCGCGCCCATCATTTGGTGAAAACTTTTTGGGGCTGGCAGGAAAAGCAGCTGCCCGACGGCACCCTGATCCTGACGTCGCCGGCCGGACGCACCTACGTCACCACCCCGGGCAGCGCACTGCTGTTCCCGAGCTTGTGCCGGGGCGTCGGCGCGATCCCCGCCGCCGAGGCCGACGTGGCGCCCGATTACTGCGGCGACCGCACGGCGATGATGCCCAAACGCCGCCGCACCCGGGCACAGAACCGCGCCCAGCGCGTGGCCACCGAACGCCATCACAACCGCATGGCGCGTGCGCTCGAAAAGCCTTCTCGCACTTGGGCTTCCGCGTCGACCCACGCCGTCGGCGACGGGGAACCGCCGCCCTTCTAAGCGTTATTTTTTGCTGGGAATAATGATGACGACAATCAATGTCAGGATCGAGAAGAACAGCCCAAGAATTCCCCAGCCCAGCGGATTGCGGCCCTTCATCATGGCGATGACTCCGCAGATTATTGCGGCGATAATGCTGCCGATAGCGACGAAAATTCCCTTGATGCCACGGAGGATAAAGCCGGCCGCGACCGGGTCCGAACTTGCCAGAATCACCTGGTGCAACATGACAGGTCCTTTCGTGAGGGGCCCTGGAATAATACCCGCGTAAATGTCACGCAAAACCGAAACTCGATTCTCCGCACCGCGTTAACCGCCCGGATAACCGCGGCGCACCGTGCGGTCGAGAATTCCCAAAGTCGCGCGCAATGCATCCTCGGACAAAACGGGAAAAATGCCGGCCATGTGAACGACGAACTTATCGCCCACGCCGCACCGGATCGCCGTCGGCGCCTTGAAGCGTAGGGGCGATACGGTCGCCGCTCACTGTACGACGGCCACCCCGTGCTTGACTCGATCTCGAACTAATGTTCGAATGGTGATATGCGGTGGGCGAATCAGGCCGTCGCGGTCAACGGGACACCGGTCGAGGATGGGGCGCTGCCCGGGCTGCAGCGCATCGGCTTCCTGCGCAGCGTGCGCTCGCCGCAGTTCGACGGCATCACCTTCCACGAGGTGGTGTGCAAGTCCGCGCTCAACAAGGTGCCGAACGCGTCGGCGCTGCCGTTTCGCTACACCGTCAACGGCTACCGCGGCTGCTCGCACGCCTGCCGGTACTGTTTCGCCCGGCCCACCCACGAATACCTGGAGCTGGACTGCGGCAACGACTTCGACACCCAGGTCGTCGTCAAGACCAACGTGGTCGAGGTGCTGCGTCGCGAGCTGCGCCGGCCGTCCTGGCAGCGCGAGACCGTCGCGCTGGGCACCAACACCGACCCGTACCAGCGGGCCGAGGGGCGCTACGCGCTGATGCCGGGCATCATCGGCGCGCTGGCCGAATCCGGCACGCCGCTGTCGATCCTGACCAAGGGCACGCTGCTACGGCGCGACCTGCCGCTGATCACCCAGGCCGCGGCGCAGGTTCCGGTGTCGGTGGCGGTGTCGCTGGCCGTCGGCGACCCAGAGCTACACAAGGACGTCGAGCCTGGCACGCCCACCCCCCAGGCCCGGCTCGGTCTGATCAGCGCTATCCGGGGCGCCGGGCTGGACTGTCATGTGATGGTCGCGCCGGTGCTGCCGCACCTCACCGATTCCGCCGAGCACCTCGACGGGCTGCTCGGCCAGATCGCGGCGGCCGGCGCCACCAGTGTCACCGTGTTCGGCCTGCACCTGCGCAGCTCGACCCGGGGATGGTTCATGGCGTGGTTGGCCCGCTCGCATCCCGACCTGGTCGGCCGTTACCGCGAGCTGTACCGGCGCGGTGCCTACCTGCCCCAGGACTATCGCGAAACGCTGCGGCGGCGTGCCGCGCCGTTGATCGCCAAGCATGGGCTGGCTGGCGACCATCGCCCGTTCGCCCGGGCCGCCTCGGCGGCGCCGGCGCCGAAACCGATTCAGCCGACGTTGTTTTGAGCTTCGGGATCGGCGTTTCGTAGCGCCCGTGTGCGGGGGAACGCGACGAAATGCCTTGTGCGCCTGGTGTCTTCGGTGATGTCGTGCAGGCGGGCGGCGAGCAGATCCCGCAGCAGCAGGTGACCTTGTTCCGCGCCGTCCGGTGACAGGACGCGCAGCGCGTGGCCGCCCGATTCGGCGAGGACGTTGGCGGCATGCCGCAGGGTGTCGCGGGTGCTGACGCTGCCGCCGGTGGGCACCGGCGACGGCTCGGGATGCATGACGTCGGCCACGAAGAACGCTTCCAGCGGATCGGTGGTGTAGTCGCGGGTCAGGTGCAGGCCGCGCCGGGCGATCTTCTCGGTCAGCACCGATCGGTCGAGCATCAACACCGACGCCGCGTAGGCCGTGGTCGAGGCCACGATCAGGGGAAGCAGCGCGGGCCAGGCATGGGTGAGTTCGAGGGTGAACACGACGCCGGTCAGCGGCGAGCGCATGACGCCGCCCACCACGGCGGCCAGCCCGAGAATCGCCCAGAACCCCGGGAACACGTTCGGCAGGCCCTGGCCCACCAGGGCTCCCAGCGCGCCGCCGATCATGAACACCGGCGCGAGCACACCGCCCGAGGTGCCCGAACCCAACGACAGCGACCAGATGGCGGTCTTCACGACGAGGATGCCGACGATCAACGACAGGGTGGCGCGGCCGGTGAGCAGCGCGTCGATCACGTCGTAGCCGACGCCGAGCGCCCGCGGCTCGATCAGCCCGCCCGCGCCGATCACCAGCCCGCCGATCGCCGGCCACCACATCCAGTGGATCGGCAGGCGCGCGAAGGCGTCCTCGGCCAGGTACACCAACCGCGTCGCGGCGATGGCGACCACCGCGCCGCACGCCCCGATGAGGAGCGCCAGCAGGTCGATCTTCGGTTCGACGCGACTCAGGTGCCCGACGTCGACCGGGAAGACCGGGTTGCCGCCGAGAATGAACTGGCGCACGACGGTCGCGACGACGACCGCCGCCGTCACCGGAGTCAGGCTGCGGGGCCGCCATTCGAACAGCAACAGCTCGACCGCGAGCAGGATGGACGCCAGCGGCGAATTGAACGTGGCCGCCATTCCCCCGGCGGCCCCCGACACCAGCAGGATCTTGCGCTCGTCGGCGGTCAGATGCAGGTGTTGGGCCAGGATCGACCCCAGCGCCCCGCCCGTCATGATGATCGGCCCCTCGGCGCCGAACGGGCCGCCGGTGCCGATGCTGATCGCCGCCGAAACCGGCTTGAGGATAGCGACTTTCGGCTCGACACGGCTGCCCTGGGTGAGAATCGCCTCGATCGCTTCCGGCATGCCGTGACCGCGGATCTTCTCCGAGCCCAGCCGGGCCATGACGCCGACCACCAGACCGCCGGCGACGGGGGCGCCCAGCAACAACCACCAGGGATGGGGGTGCGATCCCGGTGCCACCAGGTCGACCGCCCAGCGCTGGTAGAAGACGAGGTTGGTGACCAACCCGATCAACCGGAGCAGGCACCACGCCGCCCCCGCGGCGAGCGCTCCGATCGGCACGGCGAGCGCCGCGGTCAGCAGCATGCGCCGATCGACCACGAAGTCCGCCAAGCGTCCCCCCATGGACGGACCGGGCGATTCAGCCATTTTTGAAGTATTTCACAGGGATAAAATCCGCCGCGGTCACGTTGCTGGGACGGGCTAGCGGGCCCTGTCGCCGCGCGGCTTGGTGAGAGTGAACTGGTCGATGACGGCGACTTCGCCGAACGGGCCCCGCAGCGCGTAGTGCGTCGCCTTGATCGACGTGTTGCCACCGGGTTGGCCTGGGTCGACCTCGAAAGCCGCGAAACCGTAGGGGTTCTCGCGATCGCGGAACGCCGACCACGGCGCGTCCTCGATGACGTAGATGGGCGCCTTGCGGCGCAGCGCGGGATCGAAGGCGCCCACTCCGGTGACCACTCGGCACCGCGGCTCCGGGAAGAACATTGCGTTGCTCGGGGCCGACGTGCCGCCGCCACCGATGACGAGGTGCACCGTTCCCCGGCTGGCATCGATCAGATCGTTTTGCGTGTCGACGGGTATCGGGGTGCGGGTGTCGGTGCCCAGCGCGCCGCGCAACGGATGCGAGCGTTCGTAGTGGTGTTCGTGGCCGCACACCACCAGATCGACCTGGTACTGGTCGAACAGCGGCAGCCATTCGGTGCGGATGCCCAGGTCGGCGCCGTTGGTCTTGTCGGCGGTCGAGATCGCGGTCTGGTGCATGCACACCACGATCCAGTCGACGTCCGGATCGCGCCGGGCCGCGGCGAGTTCGTCTGCAAGCCAACGCTTTTGCTCACCACCGGAGTAGCCGTGCACGTAGAAGTTGCCGCCGTCCTGGAAGGCGACGTCGTCGTTGCTCAGGCTGATCACCCGCACCGAACCGGCGGTGAACGAGTACCACATGCCACGGGTTTCGGGGCTCGACCCGGAATCGGGCACCGCGAAGTAGGTCTGATAGGCGCCGTAACCGATTGGCCCGTTGCCCAATTCGTTCTCGTGATTGCCCGCCGCCGGCATCCAGGGCCGGTAGCGCGCCGAGCGGGTGTTGTTCTCGAACCAGTTCGACCAGGTGCGCACCCGATCCCGGGCCAGGTTGGCGTAACACAGGTCGCCGTTGATCAGATTGAACAGCGGGCCCGCCCGTTCGATCGCCATGGTGGTGTCGGCGGCGGCCGGCGAGCCGATGTTGTCGGTGGCGTAGCTGCCGTCGGGCATCTTGGCCAGCGCCGGAGTGGACTGATCACCGAAGCTGGTGAACAGCAACGGATTTCGGCCCATCGGCGCCGTACGGACGGTGCCCTGCTCCGGTTCCGCGCCGTCGTGCAGCGCGGCGTACACGTAGTCGGTGTCCGGCGTGAGGTCGGTCAGCCGGGCATGGTTGACGCGAACTTCGGTGCCGGACTTCGCGTCCCGGTAGGTGCGGGTTTCGGCGGCCACCGTGCTGCCGAAGCCCGACGTCGGTGTTCCGAGCAGGACGCGCGGATTGCGGACCGCGTCGGTGGTGTGCCAGGACACCACCACTTCGGTGCCGGCGTTCTTGCCGAACTGCAGGTGCAGCCCAGCGACAGGTGGTGCGCCATGTCGATCGGGCTGCAACCAGGCGGTCGGGCCCTGCGGACGGGACCACAGCAGCGTGGCGCCACCCCCCAGGCCCACGCCGAGGGCGGCCGAGACCGCGCCGGTGGTCAGCAACCGGCGGCGGGTCACCGCAGTGGGGTCTTCGCGCATGCTTGCTTCATACCGGAGCCGGGCGACCAGGGGCACAGCTGCGGCGTAAACATCGAACCGTCGCTAACGAATCCGGTAGCGTTTTCGATATGACGAACGTGCACAGGACAGCGAGCGCGATCTCAGCGACAATTCTGGCAGCGGCCGCGGGGGCGGTACTCACGTCGGCGACCAGCTATGCGGACCCGGCCGGTCACCAGGTGACCTACACGGTGACGAGCCCCAACAACGTGACCGCCAACGTCTCCTACGTGAACGCCGATCCGCCCAGCCAGGCGGCCTTCAACGCGGACCCGTCGAAGTTCTCCACCAGCGTGCAGGCCCCGCTCAGCGCCGGCGCGCCGGTCACCTACACCGCCACGCTGGCAAACCCGAATCAGTTCGCGAGCATCACCGCCAGCGGCATGCTGCACTGGCCGGATTCGGGCAACGGCCCGGCCCAGTTCCACTGCGAAATCGCCGTGGACGGTCAGGTGGTGGTCCAGCAGGACGCGACCACCACCGTCACCTGCCGGCTCAGCTAGTCGGGACCAGGGCCGGTGCGCTCCCGGGCTCGGCGTGTGCAACGACGACGACCTCGGCGCTCTCGGCGCCGACCGCCCGGATCTTGTGGCTGACCGACGCGTCGAAGTAGGCGCTGTCGCCCGGCCCTAACGTGAACGTCTGGTCCCCGTAGTCGAGTTCGACCGTGCCGGCGTGCACGAACATGAATTCCTGGCCCGCATGCTCGGGATGGGGATCCTCGGCCAGCTGCTCGGTCGGGCGAACCACGAACGGCGACATCGACTTTCCCAATAGTGACGGCGCCAGCACCCGATAGCGGCCGCCGTCGCCGTCGCCGGCCCGGTCCACGGTGATCTTTTCCTGAGCGGCCCCGGCGGAGAACAGCCGCCCGACGTCGACCTCGAGCGCCCGGGCGACCTTGAGGGCCACCGCGATCGAGGGAGTGCTCTGGCCCCGTTCGATCTTGGACAGGTAGCTCTTGGTCAGGCCCGTCTGCCGGGCGAGTTGCTCGAGGGTGAGGCCGCGCTGTCTGCGGACGGGGCGCAGCAGTGCCGTCACGGGGCCTCCTATGACACAAAGTTTCCTAAGCTGCTACATTGTGTCACATGGGCAGCACGTTCACCGATTCGAAATCCGAGTTGATGCGCCGGGCTGCCGAGCAGTTGACGGCGAACGTCACCGATTCGCAGTTGACCACGCGTCAGAAGCTGGCGTTGACCTGTCGGGCGCTCTTTGACGCCGGGCACGACTCGGGGTTGGCCGGACAGATCACCGCCCGCGCCGAGGCGGCGGGCACCTACTACACCCAGCGGCTCGGCCTGGGGTTCGACGAGATCACCGACGCCAACCTGCTGCTGGTCGACGAGGACCTCAACGTCCTCGACGGCGATGGAATTGCCAACCCCGCCAACCGTTTTCACAGCTGGATCTATCGCGCCCGGCCCGACGTCAACTGCATCGTGCACACCCACGCGTTCCACGTCGCGGCGTTGTCGATGCTGGAAGTTCCCCTGATCGTCTCCCACATGGACACCACCCCGCTCTACGGTGACTGTGCGTTCCTGCCCAAGTGGCCGGGGGTGCCGGTCGGCAACGAAGAGGGCGAGATCATCACCGCCGCGCTCGGGGACAAGAAGGCCGTCCTGCTGGCGCATCACGGCCACGTCATCGCGGGGGCCAGCGTCGAGGAGGCTTGCTCGCTGGGGATCCTCATCGAACGCGCCGCCAAACTGCAGCTGGCCGCGATGGCCGCCGGCACCGTCCAGGAGCTGCCCGAAGAACTGGCCCGCGAGGCCCATGACTGGACGCTGTCACCGCAGCGCAGCCGCGCCAACTTCGCCTACTACGCCCGCCGGGCCCTGGCCCGGCATTCCGACGTGTTGACCAGCTAAGGAGCCGCCCTGTGACCGAGCCCAAGATCCACGGCATCATCGCCTACCCGGTTACGCCGTTCGGCGACAACGGGATTGACACCGAACGGCTGGCCGCGCTGGTCGAGCGGCTGGTGTCCGCCGATGTGCACGCGATCGCGCCGCTGGGCAGCACCGGCGAACTGGCATACCTCGAGGAACCCGAGTTCGACGCCGTCGTCGACACCACCATCGCCACGGTCGCCGGGCGGGTCCCGGTGATCGTCGGCGTGTCGGATGTGACCACCGCCAAGACGATTCGGCGCGCCGCCTACGCCCAGCGGGCCTGGGCGGACGCGGTGATGATCCTGCCGGTGTCCTACTGGAAGCTCACCGAGCGGGAGATCTTCCAGCACTACCGCAGCATCAGCGACGCCATCTCGATCCCCATCATGGCCTACAACAACCCGGCCACCAGCGGTGTCGACATGCCGCCCGAGTTGCTGGTGCGGATGTTCGAGGGCATCGACAACGTCACCATGGTCAAGGAATCCACCGGCGACCTGACCCGCATGCACCGCATCGCCGAACTGTCCGGCAGCCGGCTGCCCTTCTACAACGGCAGCAACCCGCTGGTGCTCGACGCCCTGAAGGCCGGCGCGTCCGGATGGTGCACGGCCGCACCGAATCTGCGGCCACAACCCTGCATCGACCTGTACGAGGCGGTGCGCGCACAAGATTTCGACACCGCGCAGAAGCTCTACGACGATCTCCAGCCGTTGCTCACCTACATCGTCGCCGGCGGGTTGGCCACCACCGTCAAGGCCGGCCTGGAGCTGCTCGGCTTCGGAGTCGGCGACCCGCGCGCGCCGTTGCTGCCGCTCGACGAACAGGGCCGCGCCGAGCTGCGGCGCCTGCTGGACGTTTAACCCAGATCCGGCGCGGAGAAGGTGTCGCACTTCTTCGGGTCGCCGGTCTGGTAGCCGATGGTGAACCACTTCTGCCGCTGCTCGGACGAACCGTGCGTCCAGGACTCGGGGTTGACCCGGCCGGTGGATTCCTTCTGGATCCGGTCATCGCCCACCGACGCCGCGGCCGACAGCGCATCCGCAATGTCCTTGTCGCTCAACGGCTCCAGGTAGGGCACGCCGGTGCTCTCCTGCTTGACCGTGGAGGCGTAGTGCGCCCAGATCCCGGCGTAGCAGTCGGCCTGGAGCTCGGTGCGCACGCCGTTGCCCCCGGCGCCCTGCGCGCCCTGCTGCGAGCGGCCGAGCAGACCCTGCAGCTGCTGCACGTGGTGGCCGTATTCGTGGGCGACCACATACTCCTGGGCGAACGGCCCACCGCTGGAACCGAATCTGTCGACGAGCTCCTGGAAGAAGTCGGTGTCGAAGTACGCCGTCTGGTCGACCGGGCAGTAGAACGGTCCGACCGCGGTGGTGGCCGCCCCGCAGCCGGTGCTCACCCGGCCGGTGAACAGCCGGACATGCGGACGGGTGTAACCCGGCAGCAGCTGATGCCACACCGCGTCCACCGAGTTGCCGGTGGCGACCACCCGGCACTGCACGTACTTGTTGGCGTCGGCGCCGGTCTTGCACTGGCTCA
>NZ_LZMG01000132.1:0-626 GCF_001673615.1 Mycobacterium sp. 1245499.0 | reverse complement strand
CGTCGTCCAGCGCGGCCAGCGCGGCCTGGACCTCGCCGAGCTCGATGCGGTAGCCGCGGATCTTCACCTGCTCGTCGACGCGGAGGTCACTGTGTTGACGCAGACCCCGTCGGCGGTGGCGATGCTGTCGCCGAAGGGGCTGGAGTCGGTGACGCTGGCGGTGGTCGGCGAGGCCTGCCCGGCCGAGGTGGTGGATCGCTGGGCGCCCGGCCGGGTGATGGTGAACGCCTACGGCCCGACCGAGACCACCATGTGTGTGGCGATCAGCGCCCCGCTGACGCGGGGATCCGGGACGCCGCCGATCGGTCTGCCGGTGGACGGCGCGGCCCTGTTCGTGCTCGACCCGTGGTTGCGCCCGGTGCCCGAGGGGGTCGTCGGCGAGCTGTATGTGGCCGGCGACGGGGTGGCCGCCGGGTATGTGGGCCGGGCCGGGCTGACGGCCTCGCGGTTCGTGGCGTGCCCGTTCGGGGCGCCCGGGGCGCGCATGTATCGCACCGGGGACCTGGTCTGCTGGGGGCCCGACGGACAGCTGCGCTACCTGGGTCGCGCCGACGAGCAGGTGAAGATCCGCGGCTACCGCATCGAGCTCGGCGAGGTCCAGGCCGCGCTGGCCGCGCTGGACGACG
>NZ_LZMG01000131.1:0-635 GCF_001673615.1 Mycobacterium sp. 1245499.0 | reverse complement strand
GACCGCGGCCAGTTCTTCGTCGAGCCGGGCCAGGACACCTACGAGGGCATGGTCGTCGGGATCAACCCGCGCGCAGAGGATCTCGACATCAACGTCACCCGCGAGAAGAAGCTGACCAACATGCGGTCGTCGACCGCCGATGTCATCGAAACGCTGGCCCGGCCGCTCGAACTCGATCTCGAGCAGGCCATGGAATTCTGCGCGCAAGACGAATGCGTCGAGGTGACCCCGGAGATCGTGCGGGTGCGCAAGGTCGAGCTGGACGCCACCGCCCGGGCCCGCAGCCGGTCGCGCGCCAAGGCGCGGGGTTAACACCGGGGTGGTTGGACGGGCTGCTGTGCGGTTGCTCGATACCCTGATCAGCGTGCCGAGACGAGTCCGCCGTTGGTTCATGGTGCTGGGCGGACTGATCTTTTTGGTCGGACTCGTGCTCTCGGCCTGTACGGTCAACCCGCCGCCGGCGCCGCAGAGCACCGATACGCCGCACAACTCCGTGCCGCCGCCACCGCGGGTCAGCGAGATCATCATGGGCATCGACTCGATCGGGGCCGGCTTCAACCCGCACCTGCTGTCCGACCTGTCCCCGGTGAACGCGGCGATCAGCGCGCTGGTGCTGCCGAGCGCCTTTCGGCCGG
>NZ_LZMG01000130.1:0-1006 GCF_001673615.1 Mycobacterium sp. 1245499.0 | reverse complement strand
GGGCGCCTCACAGCCGACGGTGTCTCTGTTGATCTGGCAGCGCGTCACGCCGGATTTGGTCTCGATGAAGACGTAGCCGTTCTGGTCGGGCGGCAGCGGGATGGCGCCGGCCGGGGTGGTCGGGTTCGCCGGTGCGGCCGACGGGCCCGGCGCCGGGGCGGCGGTGGCCGACGGCGGCGTGGACCTGGGTGTGGGGAAGGACGGTTCGGTGGGGCCGGCTCCTGGCGAGGCCACCGGCCGGCCGCCGATGACCGAACTGCAGCCGGAGACCAGCTCCGAGCCGGCCACCAGGGCTACGAGCAGCAGCGAACCACCGGCCAGGCTTCGCCGCGCATTCTCCGAAAACCGCACCCGCCGCTCCCCAGACGATTCATATAGCGGCACTCAGGTTACGCACCGAGACGCGAAAGCCGCTGCCCTGACACAGGTATCGATACAGAGCCGATGGCCCGAATTTATCGACCCGTGACCGGTTCACGACTTCCCTAGAGCCCCAACAGCTTTTCGGCGTTGCGGTGGCTGATGGCCGCGCGCTCGTCGTCGGTGAGCGGCAGGCTGTCCAGAAACGCGCGGGCGGCGACCATCGACCCGAACGGATAGTCGGCGGAGAAGGCCACGCGGTCGATCCCCACCTGGGCGACCAGGTTCGCGTACGTCGCGCGGTCGTTGAAGTTGGCGAATGTGTAGTGGAAGTTCTCCCGCAGGTAGTAGCTGACGGGACGCTGCAGACCGGTCAGCTCCGGTGTCAGCGTGGCGTCGAAGCGCGGCAGCATGAACGACGTCGCCTCACCCATGTGCCCGATGATCATCTGCAGCGACGGGTGCCGGTCGAACACGCCACCCAGGATCATCCGCAGCGCGTGGGTGGCGGTGTTGATGTGCCACCCCCAGCCCACCGTGGCCAGCGCGAACGTGACGGGCTCGGCGAAACCCGCGTAGCTGGACTCGATGACGCCCGCCGGGGGGATGGTCGGATGCAGGTAGATCGGCGCCTGCAGGGCGGCCG
>NZ_LZMG01000129.1:0-4998 GCF_001673615.1 Mycobacterium sp. 1245499.0 | reverse complement strand
CCGCGCGCGCCGCGCCGGTAGCCGTGTCGTGGTCGCCTCATACCTGCTGGCCGACGGCCTGTTCCAGCAACGGCTGCACGGTTGTGGCGCCGACCTGGTCAGCGAACCGCTGGGCACCCATCCCGGGCTGGCGCGCCTGGTCGCCAACAGGTTCCGGCGGGCCCTGCCGCCGGTGCTTGCCCCCACCGCCCGGCACGCATCGCGCCGGTCGAGCCCGCATCAGCTGGCCCGCGGCCGCGCCGTGCGCCCGGTGCCGTAGCGCCAAACGCCCACCGTCGAGCCACGCCGGTGCCCGGCGTTCCTTGATCTTTGCCCGCAGACGGGTGATCCTGGCACCATGCCCCGTCGCGAAGAGCCGTCGCGTGGGATCCTCGACCCGGTCGCCAAGATGTTGCGGTTGCCCTTCGGCACACCGGAATTCATCGACCGGATGGTCACCGGCGGGGTCAACCAGGTGGGCCGGCGGACCCTGCGCACGCTGATCACCACCTGGGACGCCGCCGGTGGCGGCCCGTTCGCGGCCAGCGCCATCGCGTCGACGGGGATGGCGAAGACCGCCGAGATCGTGCAAAACATGTTCGTCGGCCCGGTCTTTGGCCCGCTGCTGAAAATGCTGGGGGCCGACAAGGTCGCCCTGCGCGCCTCGCTGTGCGCCTCACAACTGGTGGGCCTGGGCATCATGCGCTACGGCATCCGCTCCGAGCCGCTGCATTCCATGTCGGTGGACGCGATCGTCGACGCGATCGGGCCGACGATGCAGCGCTACCTGGTCGGCGACATCACCCGGTGAACCGGGGTCGGCATCAGGCGGCCCGCTGCTGGTAGTCCCGCGCGATCTGGACGTAGCCGTCGGCGGTGATCCGCACCGGGTACACCGGCACCGAGACGGTCGGATCATCCAGGCACGAACCGTCTTCGAGCGAGAAGGCCTGCTTCAAGATGGGCGACTGCACCGTGACGCGGCCGTCCCGGTCGCCCACGATCCCGCGTGACAGCACCGCGGCCCCGGAGAACGGGTCGACGTTGCCGATCGCGTGCACCGAGCCGTCATCGAGCCGGAACAGCGCCGCCTGGGAGCCGTCGTCGAGCAGCACGCCGACGCCGCGACCCGGAATGAGGTGGTCGTAAGCGCAAGCGTGGGTCCACACCGCAATGTCGTTGAGAAGTGTCATGATCCCTTCCTCACTCTTCCGGAGTTGTCGCTGTACGAACCCGCGGCATGCCAATGGACACAGGGATTTTGCGCCCGGCATGCTCGGTGAATGCCACCGTCGAGTCGACGGCATCCGGGGCGTTGACGAACGAAACGAACCGCGACAGCTTGTCCGGGTCGTCCAACACGCCCTTCCATTCGCACTTGTAGTTCTCGACGTGCCGCTCCATTGCGGCCTCGAATTCGGCGGCCAGGCCTAGCGAGTCGTCGCACACCACCTCGCGCACGTGGTCGAGGCCGCCGTCGAGGGAGTCGACCCACGGCGCCGTGCGCTGCAGCCGGTCGGCCGTCCGGATGTAGTACATGACAAACCGGTCGACATAGCGGACCAGCGTTTCGGTGTCCAGATCGCTGGCCAACAGCTGCGCGTGCTTGGGCGTCATACCGCCGTTGCCGCCGACGTAGAGGTTCCAGCCCTTTTCGGTGGCGATGACGCCCACGTCCTTGGAGCGCGCCTCGGCGCATTCCCGCGCGCAGCCCGAGACGCCCATCTTGATCTTGTGCGGCGCCCGCAGGCCGCGGTAGCGCAGTTCCAGATCGATGGCCAGCTGCACGGAATCCTGCTGCCCGTAACGGCACCAGTCGGTACCCACGCAGCTTTTCACCGTGCGCAACGCCTTGCCGTAGGCGTGGCCGGACTCCATGCCGCCGTCGACCAGGCGCTTCCAGATCTCCGGCAGTTGGTCGACCCGGGCGCCGAACATGTCGATCCGTTGACCGCCGGTGATCTTGGTGTAGAGCCCGAAATCCTGGGCGATCTGGCCGATCAGGATCAGGTGCTCGGGCTTGATGTCTCCGCCGGGCACCCGGGGCACCACCGAGTAGCTGCCGTTCTTCTGGATGTTGGCCAGGAAGTGGTCGTTGGAATCCTGCAGCGAGGCCTGCTCGCCTTCGAGGATGTGCTCCGACCCGGTGGAAGCCAGGATGGAGGCGACCACGGGTTTGCAGATGTCGCAACCCTTTCCGCGGCCGAAGCGCTCCAGCAGACCGGAGAAGGTCCGGATCTCGGTGGCGGAGATGATCTCGAAAAGCTCCGCGCGCGACTGGCTGAAGTGCTCGCACAGGGCCTTGGACTGTTCCACGCCCTCGGCCTCCAGCAGCTGCTTGAGCAGCGGGACGCACGACCCACACGAGGTGCCGGCCGAGGTGCACGCCTTCAGCGCCGGGACATCCGCGCAGCCGTCGGCGATCGCACACTTCAGATCGCCCTTGGTGACGTTGTTGCAGGAGCAGATCTGCGCCGAATCCGGCAGCGCTCCAACGCCCAACGCGGTGCTACTGCCGGAGGAGGCAGGCGCGATCAGCGCGAGCGGGTCGCCGGGCAGCTCGCTGCCGACCATGGGTCGCAGCACGCCATAGGAGGAGGCGTCGCCGACCAGCACGCCGCCGAGCAGCGTCTTGGCGTCGTCGGAGAGCACCAGCTTGGCGTAGGTCCGGTTGACCGCGTCGTTGATGGCAACCTCGAGGCAGTTCTCGGTCGTCCCCATCGCGTCGCCGAAGCTGGCCACGTCGACACCGAGCAGCTTGAGCTTCGTGGACAGGTCGGCCTCGCCGAACTCCGCGACCCCGTCAAGCAACCGGTCGGCCACCACCTCGGCGGAGGTGTAGCCCGGGCCCACCAGGCCGTAGCAGCGGCCGCCGATCGCCGCGACCTCACCGATCGCGTAGATGTCGGGATCGCTTGTCTGGCAAGCCACATCGGTCAGCACGCCGCCACGCTCGGCGCGGTCCAGCCCGGCCGCGGTGGCCAGTTCGTCGCGCGGCCGGATGCCGGCCGCGAAGATCACCAGACCGGCGTCGATGACCTGGCCGTCGGTCAGGCTCACGCGCACCGAGGTGGAGCCGTCCGCATGCTCGATCGACTCGATCGATTCGGTGCCCGTGCCGACGTGCACCGAGATGCCGAGCTCGCCGATCATCCTGGCTAGCAGCGCGCCGCCGGCCTCGTCGATCTGCTGGGCCATCAGCCGCGGCATCATCTCGACGACATGGGTCTGCAACCCGAACTGGCGCAGCGCATTAGCGGCTTCCAGCCCGAGCAGGCCGCCACCGATCACCACACCCGCGGCGGCGTGTGAGGTTTCCACCGTGCGCTGGGCGTCGGCGCGGATGGCGTCGAGGTCGTCAAGGGTGCGGTAGACGTGACAGGCGGGCAGATCGTGACCCGGCACCGGCGGCACGAAGGCGTACGACCCGGTCGCCAGGACCAAGGTGTCGTAGCCGTGCCGCTGACCGTCGGCGGTGACCACCGTCTTTGTCGCGCGGTCTATTTCGGTAACGCGCTGGTTGAGCACCAGCCGGACCTGCTCGTCACCCTCATATTCGTTGCCGGGCAAGGCCAGTAGCTTGCGATCCCAGCTTTCGGTGTACGAGGTCAGCCCCACGCGGTCGTAGGCCGCGTTGGTCTCCTCGGCGAAAACCGTGATGCGCCACAGTCCCTCGGTGTCACGGGCGCGCAGCGCCTCGACGAACCGGTGCCCCACCATGCCATGTCCGACTACGATGATGTGACGAGGCGCACAGCTGGCGCGCGAAATCCCGTCTGCAGACATGGCTTTGAGAGTAACGGCCGGAAATTACGTTCTTCTCGCCCAATGTGACGGTCCTATGACGAGGATCTCACAACTCACAGGAACCGATGTGATTGATCGTTCACTGCCGGCGAACGGCGAGGTGGAACTTAAGCGTGGTCGACTCATGTTTGTCGTAGTAGCCGGTCGCGCAGGCGCCGGTCACAGGAATTTCACAATGAAACTCAAGGAATGGAAAGGGAAGCGTCATGAGCAACCTCGCATTGTGGTCGCGACCGGCCTGGGACACCGACCGGTGGTTGCGCGACTTTTTCGGCCCCGCCGCCGCGGCGGACTGGAACACCCCGGCGACCAGCGGTTTGCGGCCCGCCGCCGAGATCGTCAAGGACGGCGACGACGCGATCGTACGGGTCGAACTCCCGGGCGTTGACGTCGATCGGGACGTCAAGGTCGAGGTCGACCGCGGCCGCCTGGTCATCCACGGCGAACACCGCGACGAGCACGCCGAAGAGAAGGAAGGCCGCACGCTGCGGGAGATCCGGTACGGATCGTTCCGCCGGTCGTTCCAGCTGCCCGCCCACGTCACCGGCGACGCCATCACGGCGAGCTACGACGCGGGCGTGCTGACCGTGCGGGTCACCGGTGCGTACGCCGGAAGCCAGGCGCAGCGCATCGCGATCACCAAATAATCTCCGGCCCGTCCGGACCGAGATTGGCGAATCCGGCGGAGCCGCAACGGCTCCGCCGGATTCATCGCATCAGCCCCAGCGGGCCAGCAGCTCCTTGGCGTGGCCCGCCAGCGCGGCCTGAAAGAAGGGCCCGAAGCTGATCCGCGCGACGCCCAGCGGACCGAAGGACGCCGGGTCGTCCTGATCGGGCAGCGCGATCGCGTTGACCGGCCGCTGCAACTCCGCCGTCAGACGCCGCAACGTGTCGGGGTCGTGGCGGCCCACCGGATAGAGGACATCGGCGCCCGCGGCGGCGGCCTTGTTCAGTCGGTCCACCGCCCGCTCGACGCGATCGGAGGCCTCGCCGTCCTGGCGCAGGAACAGATCGGTCCGGGCGTTGATGACGACGTGTACCCCGGCCGCGTCGGCGGCCGAGCGCAGCTCGCCGACCAGATCGGCGTGTTCGTCGGCGGACCGCAGCCGCTTGCCCTCCGAGTGCACGCTGTCCTCGATGTTGCACCCGACGGCCCCGGCGCTGAGCAGGCCCTCGATCAGCCGGCCCGCCCGCTGGCCGTAGCCGGATTCG
>NZ_LZMG01000128.1:0-15868 GCF_001673615.1 Mycobacterium sp. 1245499.0 | reverse complement strand
GCCGGCGCGGGCGGCCACGAGTTGCCGATTGGCGTCGACATTGGAGAGGGCGGGCGACGCCGACTGCGGGTGCACGGTGATCCCGGCGTACTGCGCCGGCTGGAGGACTGCGACGAGCGCGACTCACCGTAGCGAGACGGGATCCTCCGGGATCAGCAGAAGGCGGCGGCCGAGAACCATCCCCCGGCCACCAGCGCGATGAGGAGCGCCGCGGTGGTTTGCCCCATCATCGCGGCCGCGATGACGCCCACGATTGCGCAGATAAAGACGGTGACGGTCAGGAAGGCGACGAGCAGACGGTGTGAATTGACCGCCGCGCCGGTACGAGGCGCGATGACGGTTTTATGAGGACGATCCACGCCAACCATGAAATCTCCTTCGGTGTGACGCCCGCAACATGTCACGGCGAGATGTGGTCTACATCACATGATAGGCCTTCAGCCGTCGACCGCTCGGTTATCCGCACGGAACGTCGCGGCGGCATTACGATTCGTCGTTATCCACCTGAGACCGCCAATTAGGTTTTCGCCTCGATGCGGATTACTGTTGCCCGCGGTTCGTCCGCGACTCAGGAAAGCAGCCATGTCTGTTCAGCCCACTCTGCTGCGCCGCCAATCGTTGCGCGGCGCCCGCCGAACGCGGGTCGCTCCCCGCGTGAAGTGCCCGATGGTCGGCCAGTGCTTCGACATCGAAATCACTCGCGACGCGGATGGATGGATGATCCGGATTCCCGAGATCGGCAGGGCCACCCGCGCCAGCAGCCGGGCCACCGTGGAGCTGGCCGCCCGCGAGTCCATCGCGACCTGGACCGGCATCCCGATCGGTTATGTCGCCGTTTACGTCGCCAGCGAGACCAGCTAGCTACCTAGCCGGCTTGGGAGACGGCGATTGATTTCGTATCCACGTAGCCGTCGAGACCTTCGGGGCCGAGTTCTCGGCCATAGCCGCTGCCTTTGACGCCGCCGAAGGGCGCGAACGGGTCCATGGTGTAGCCCTGGTTGATGCCGACGGTGCCGGTATGGATCCGCGCGGCGAGAGCGAGGGCCCGGTCGGTGTCGTTTCCCCACACCGATCCGGCCAGGCCGTAGTCCGAATCGTTGGCGATCGCCACCGCCTGGTCCTCGTCGCGGTAGGGGATGACGGTGATGACGGGGCCGAAGATCTCTTCCCGCGCGATCCGCATGGTGTTGTCGGCCGCCGCGAACAGGGTGGGCCGGACGTACCAGCCGCGGTCGAGCCCGTCGGGCATGTTGGCGCCGCCGACGATCAGCCGTGCCCCCTCCTGCTGACCGACGTTGATGTAGTCGCGAACGCGCTGCTGCTGGCGACGGGAGACCAGGGGACCGAGCTGGGTCTTGGGGTCGCCCGGATCGCCGACGCGAAGGCCGGACATCTCGGCGGCGAGCGCGTCGACATATTCGTCATGGCGGTCCTGTGGCACCAGGACGCGGGTGAGCGCGTTGCAGATCTGGCCGCTGTTGGACAGGCTGGCCGATCGCACGCCGGCGGCGACCTTGTCCGGTGCCGCGTCGTCGAGGACCAGCGCCGCGGACTTCCCGCCGAGTTCGAGGCTGACCTTGGTGAGGTTGGCCGCGCAAGCGGCGGCGACGGCGCGGCCCGCCGCGGTGGAGCCGGTGAACGACACCTTGTCCACTCCGCGGTGGGCGACCAGGTAGGCGCCGAGGCTCGCATCGCCGGGCAGCACGCTGACCACACCGGGCGGCAGGCCGGCCTCGTCGATCATCTCGGCCAAAAGCAGGGCGTCCAACGGGCTTTCGGGCGCGGGCTTGAGCACGACGGTGCAGCCGGCCAGCAGCGCCGGCACCAGCTTGGTGACGATGAGGAACTGGGGCATGTTCCACGGCACGATCGCGGCGACGACGCCGACGGGCTCCTTGCGGACCAGCACGTCGCTGCCGAAGAACCCGGTCCTGGTCTCCTGCCACTGATGCCGCTCGGCCAGGTCGCAGAACGCGCGGATCATGAACGCGGGCAGGCCGACCTGGGCGCGCTGGGCGAAGCTGATCGGCGCACCGATCTCGGCGGTGATGATGTCGGCCATCTCGCCGCGGCGCCCGTCGTAGATGTCGGCCAGCCGCCGGATCGCGGCGATCCGGTCCGACGGTTCGCTGTGGCCCCAGGGCGCCGAGGTCAAGGCCGCGCGCGCGGCGGTTACCGCGGCGTCGACGCCGTCGGATCCCGCCGCATCGACCTCGGCGATGGGTTCTTCGGTGTGTGGTGAGATGACTTGCACGACACTGCGGTCCATCCGTGCCTCCCGAGGCCAATATCAACTACTTGCTATTGATGGGGTCGAGGATATACCGTCGGCCGTGACGGAGCTCTCAGGGATCGGTGAAACCGGTGCGCAGGCGGTTGTTTCGCGCAGACAGTGCTGCGAGACGCGGCTGGGCGCCGACGGTTTGCCGAGATTGGACTGCTTAAGGAGCGATCATGGCTCGATTCCCCAAACCGCCGGAGGGCAGCTGGACCGAGCACTACCCGGAACTGGGCACCGACCCGGTGTCGTACCACGACTCCATCAGCCCGGAGATCTACGAGCTGGAGCGCGAGGCCATCTTCAAACGGGCCTGGCTCAATGTCGGTCGCGTGGAACAGCTTCCGCGTAAGGGTAGTTACCTCACCAGGGAGCTGAAGGTCGTCAACACGTCAATCATCTTGGTCCGCACCGCATCCGGTGACATCAAGGCCTACCACAACGTGTGCCGGCACCGCGGCAACAAGTTGGTGTGGAACGACATGCCGCAGGAAGAGACGAGCGGCGTGTGCCGGCAGTTCACCTGCAAATACCACGCGTGGCGCTACGACCTGAACGGCAACCTCACCTTCGTGCAGCAGGAGGAGGAGTTCTTCAACCTCGACAAGAGTCGCTACGGCCTGGTGCCGGTGCACTGCGAGGTCTGGGAAGGCTTCATCTTCGTCAACTTCGCCAAGCAACCCGAGCAGTCGCTGCGAGAGTTCTTGGGGCCCATGATCACCGGGCTGGAGGGTTACCCCTTCGACAAGATGACCTCCCGCTGGTACTACCGCTCGGAAGTCAAGGCGAACTGGAAGCTCTACATGGACGCGTTCCAGGAGTTCTATCACGCCCCGGTGTTGCATGCGAACCAGTCGCCGACCGCGTACTCAAAGGCGGCCGCCCAGGCGGGTTTTGAAGCCCCGCACTACCGGCTGGACGGGCCGCACCGGCTGGTCAGCACGTCGGGGGTGCGGGCCTGGGAAATGGCCGACGAGATGCGCAAGCCGATCGAGGACATCTGCCAGAGCGGACTGTTCGGGCCCTGGGACAAGCCCGATCTCGGGCCGATGCCCGCCGGGCTCAACCCCGCGAAATGCGACCCGTGGGGCCTGGACTCGTTCCAGCTGTTCCCCAACTTCGTCATCCTGTTCTGGGGTCAGGGCTGGTATTTGACCTATCACTACTGGCCGACGTCGTACAACAGCCACCTTTTCGAAGGAACGCTGTACTTCCCGGCGCCGCGTACCCCGCGCGAGCGGGTCGCTCAGGAATTGGCGGCCGTGTCGTTCAAGGAATACGGGTTGCAGGACGCCAACACCCTGGAGGCGACGCAGACGATGCTCGAATCCCAGGTGATCGACGAGTTCCTGCTCTGCGACCAGGAAGTCCTGATCCGTCACCTGCATAAGGAGACGGCGGCCTGGATCGATGACTATCGCCGGACCTCGACGGCAGGAGTGTGAACACGATGTCGATGTTGCCCGCCGAGTTCGCCGACCTCGAACGGTTCGCCGAGTGGTGCCTGCCCAGCGAACCGGAACGCTACGCGAAGAGGCTGGCCAGCTCCATGACGGAAATGAAGGCCTTCTACGACGCGATCACCCCGCGTGCCGAAGAGGCGCTGGCGTTCTGCGACAAGTTCTCCCTCGACGACCTGCCCGACGACGTCCAAAATTTGATGCATCTGCTGTATTCGATGATCATGGTGTCGTTCCCGGTGGAGTGCTGGAAACAGCCCCGCGTCCCCGATTCGGGTGCTTCGAGCCTGGACTGCGTGTCCGAGCCCGTTCCATGACCTGCGTGCTGCGGGCGGCGCGTTGGGCTGACGTCGTGACGGGTCAGATCCACACGCCGGCGGAGGTGGTGATCGACGGCGAACGCATCGCCGCGATCAATCCCCAAGAGCCGCTTGACGATTCGGCCACCATCGTCGATCTCGGCGACGTGACGCTGCTTCCCGGGCTGATGGACATGGAGCTCAACCTACTCATCGGCGGACCCGGCGGCCCCGAGGGACTGCCGTCGCCCATGCATGGCGTGCAGGACGACCCCGCGTATCGCACGCTGCGCGGCGCGGTCAACGCGCGCACCACGCTGGAGGCCGGGTTCACCACGGTGCGCAATCTCGGGCTGATGGTCAAGACCGGGGGATACCTGCTCGACGTGGCGCTGCAGCGCGCCATCGACCAGGGTTGGCACATCGGACCGCGCATCTATCCCGCCGGACACGCCGTCACCCCGTACGGCGGGCACCTGGACCCGACTGTCTTCCAGCGGTTGGCCCCCGGGGTCATGCCGCTCTCGGTCGCCGAAGGCATCGCCAACGGCGTTCCCGACGTGATCGCTTGCGTGCGTTACCAAATCCGGCACGGCGCCAAGCTGATCAAGGTGTCCGCCTCGGGCGGGGTGATGTCACACAGCACCGCGCCGGGTGCCCAGCAGTACTCCGATGCCGAGTTCGCCGCCATCGCCGACGAGGCCCACCGGGCCGGGGTGCGGGTGGCCGCGCACGCCGTGGGGGACAGCGCAATTCAAGCGTGCATTCGCGCCGGGATCGACTGCATCGAACACGGATTTCTGGCCAGTGACGAGACCATCCAGATGATGGTCGATCACGGCACATTCCTGGTCTCGACCACGTATTTGACCGACGCCATGGCCATCGATCGGATCGCACCCGAGCTTCGCAAGAAGGCGCTCGAGGTGTTCCCGCGGGCAAAGTCGATGCTGCCCAAGGCGATCGAGGCCGGGGTGCGGATCGCCTGCGGCACCGATGCGCCGGCCATCCCGCATGGCCACAACGCCAAGGAACTGGGCGCGCTGGTCGAACGGGGCATGACGCCGGCGCAAGCGATCCACGCGGCCACCGTGGTGGCAGCCGAGCTGATCGAGGCGGACGACGAGTTGGGCAAGCTGGCGCCCGGTTATCTGGCTGACATCATCGCCGTCCCCGGCAACCCCTTCGACGACATCGCCACCACCCTCGACGTCCGCTTTGTCATGAAAAGCGGGCAGATCTACAAGACCCCCGCGACGTAACGGAGGCGGGCATGGAACTCACCGACAACATCCTGTGGCTGCTCAAACAGGCCTTCTACTACTCGCTGACCACCATCAACGAGGCGATGCGCGAACACGGCGTGAGCACCGCGCAGATCGGCGTGCTGCGCCAACTGGCCAACGAACCCGGCTTGTCCGGCGCCGAGCTCGCGCGGCGGCTGCTGATCAGCCCGCAGGGCGTCCAGCTCGCGCTCACCGCCCTGGAACGCCGCGGCCTGGTGGAAAGAAAGCAGGATCCCCAGCACGCGCGCATCTTGCGGGCCTACCTCACCGGCGAGGGCCGCAAGGTCGCCGAAACGGTGGTGAACGACGCGATCGCCGCCCATCAGGAGGTGTTCGGCGTGCTGACCGAGCAGGAGCAACGGACCCTGCGTGAATTGCTGGGCCGGGTGGTCGAAAAGGGCACCGGCCACGAACTGTTCAACGACCACGTCGAGGGCTGACCGCCCGTGGGCAGCGACGGGCTGCGCCTGTATCTAGTACTTGAGACTAATCGCAAGTAGTTGATACTCTGGCCGGGATGGGTGAAATCCGCGCGACCACAACCGCCGGTTCGGCGACCGCGACCGACGCCGGGGGCGCCGGTGTCGGCATCGCTGCGTCGCCGGATGGCTTTGTGCCACTGCGGATCAAGCGCGTGGTTCGCGAGACCCGCGACGCCGTGTCGATCGTTCTCGATGTCCCACCGGGCAGCGCGGAACAGTTCGGGTACCAGGCCGGACAGTTTCTGACGCTGCTGGTCACCGTCGACGGACGCGAGCATCGACGGTGTTATTCGATGTCGTCGTTACCGGACGAAGACCTGCAGATCACCGTCAAACGCGACCGAGACGGTGTGGTGTCGAACTGGCTCAATGACACGGCCGCACCCGGCGACCAGCTGCCCGCCCTGCCGCCGCAGGGTCGCTTCGTGTTGCGCGAGACCGACCGAGATCTGATCGCCTTCGCCGGGGGAAGTGGCATCACGCCGGTGTTTTCGCTGCTGCGGACGGCCCTGATGTCGGGCACCCGCGCCACGCGACTGTTCTACGCCAACCGCAGCCGCGATGCGGTGATCTTCGACGAGGCCTTGGCGTCGCTGGCCGCGCGGCACGCCGATCGCTTCGTTCTGCACCACCACCTCGACGACCACACCGGCTTCGTCACCCGAGCGGAGATCGAGGCGTTCGTCCGCGATGCCGGCGACGCCGAGGTATACATCTGCGGGCCCAACGAGTTCATGGAGATTGTGCGAACCGCCGTGTGCGCGGCCGGCGTGCCGGCCGATCGCCTGCACATCGAGCATTTCGACGTCGACGACGTGGCCGCGGCGGCGCCCCCGGACACCGAGGTGGTGACCGACGAGGTCACCATCGTGCTGGACGGATCGACGACGACCGCGCCGTACCACTCGGGCAACACGTTGCTGCAGACGGCCCGCATGGCCGGGCTGCGCGCGCCGTCGTCGTGTGAGATCGGTTCGTGCGGAACGTGTATGGGCCGCTTGACCCACGGCAGCGCCCGGATGATCAACAACGACGCGCTCGATCCGGACGAGGTCGAGGAGGGCTGGGTGCTGACGTGTCAGGCCCTGCCCACCAGCCCCACGGTGCGGGTGGTCTACGAGTGAGGGAAAGGGTGGAGCGGAGTCGATGACCAGGGTGGCGGTGGTGACCGGAGGCGCCTCGGGTATGGGCGAAGCGACGTGCCATGAATTGGGTCGGCGCGGACTCAAGGTCGCGGTCCTCGATGTCAACGAGCATGCCGCACAACGCGTCACCGACGATCTGCGCGCCGACGGTGTGACCGCGCTGGGGGTGGGTGCCGACGTGACCGATCGGTCCGCCGTGGAGCACGCGTTTGCGAAGGTGCGCAGCGAGCTGGGCCCGGTGACGGTCCTGGTGACCAGTGCGGGCATGTTCGACTTCTCGCCGTTCTTGGAGATCAGCGCCGAAACCTGGTCGCGGATCATCGATGTCAATCTCACCGGCACCTTTCACTGCTGCCAGGTCGCTCTGCCGGACATGGTGGAGGCGCGCTGGGGCAGGATCGTGATGATCTCGTCGTCGAGCGCCCAGCGGGGCTCGCCGTTCGCCGCCCACTACGCGGCGTCCAAAGGCGCGGTGATCACCTTGACCAAGTCGTTGGCCCGTGAATATGCGCCGCACGGGATCACGGTGAACAACATTCCGCCCTCGGGCATCGAAACCCCGATGCAGCACCAGGGCCAGGCCGCCGGATACCTGCCGTCCAACGAGCAAATCGCCAGCAACATCCCGTTGGGTTACCTCGGCACCGGCGCCGATATCGCCGCGGCCGTGGGATTCCTGTGTTCGGAAGAAGCCAGGTACATCACCGGCCAGGTTTTGGGCGTCAACGGCGGAGCGGTGATGTGATTGTGAGGATTCGATGACCAGAGCAGGCAGGCTCCCGGAGGGCTCCTGGACCGAGCACTATCCCGAATTGGGAACGGGGCCCGTGTCTTTCAAGGACTCGACGTCGCAAGAGTTCTACGAACTCGAGCGCGAGGCGATCTTCAAACGGGCATGGCTCAACCTCGCGCGGGTGGAGGAGTTGCCGCGTGTCGGCAGCTACCTGACCAAGGAGATCGAAGTCGTCGGCGTCTCGGTGATCCTGGTCAAGGGCAAGGACGAGCGCATCCGGGCGTTCTACAACGTGTGCCGGCACCGCGGAAACAAGCTGGTGTGGAACGACTTTCCCGGCGAGGAGACGCGCGGGACGTGTCGGCAGTTCACCTGCAAGTACCACGGCTGGCGCTACGACCTGCAGGGCGCCTTGAAGTTCGTCCAGCAGGAATCGGAGTTCTTCGACCTGGACCCCGCGCAGTACGGGTTGCGGCCGGTGCACTGCGACGTGTGGAACGGCTTCGTCTTCATCAACTTCGACCCCGAACCCCGCCAGAGCCTGCGGGAGTTCCTCGGTCCGATGATCACCGGCCTCGACGGTTACCCGTTCGACAAGTTGACCGAGCGCTACGACTGGGTGGCGCACAACAACAGCAACTGGAAGATCTTCGCCGACGCCTTCCAGGAGTACTACCACGTGCCCTCGCTGCATTCACAGCAGGTCCCCTCCGAGGTGCGCGACCCCAACGCCGGATTCACTTGCGGGCACTTCCAACTCGACGGCCCGCACCGGCTGGTGTCCACGGCCGGGCGGCGGCGCTGGCTGCTGCCGCCGGAATACATGTATCCGATCGAGCGGGCCACCCGCAGCGGACTGGTGGGACCGTGGCGAACCCCCGACATCGGCGAACTGCCGGCCGGACTCAACCCCGGCGGGATCGAGCCCTGGGGCATCAGCAATTTCCAGATCTTCCCGAACATCGAGATCCTGATCTATGGCGGGTGGTACCTGCAGTACCGGTACTGGCCCACCTCGCACAACACGCATCGATTCGAGGCCTACACCTACTTCCATCCGGCGCGAACCGTGCGGGAGCGCATCGAGCACGAGGTCGCCTCGGTGGTGCTGAAAGAGTTTGCGCTGCAAGACGCCGGGATGCTCGGCGGGACGCAGGCGGCACTCGAGTACGGGATCGTCGACGACTTCCCGCTCAACGATCAAGAGATCCTGGTGCGCCACCTGCACAAGGTCGTGGTCGACTGGGTCGACGCCTATCGCCGCGAACGGGATTCGGTGGGGGTGTGACCATGCCTGTCAAGCTGCCCAGCGCCTTCGCCGAGCTGGAGGGCTATGCCGAAACCTGGTGCCTGGCAACCGAAACCGAACGCTGGAACGCCCGGGTCAACTCGTCGATGCCCGAACTGCGCGACTTCTACGACGCGTTCTTCCCCCGGCTCGAAGAGGCGATCGACTACTGCGACAAGTTTCCCCTGGACAACGTGCCCGACGACGCGCTGAACCTGTTGCACATGATCTATTCGCTGATCATGGTCGCCATGGCGGTGGAGATCATGCATCAACCCGCCCCGGTCGACGCCGCCGACGCGGTGATGATCCGCACCGGTGGCCCGGTGCCCTGAGCTTTCCGCCGTCAGACATCCCTTCATCGAAAGGAGCGACGATGAGTCTGCTCACCATCACCAAGCTCACCGAATCCGTCGGTGCCGAAGTCGCGGGCCTGGAGCCGGCCGCGCTGGCGGGCGACGACTCGGTGGGTGCAGCCGTCCTGGACGCGTTGGAGGACAACGGCGTTCTGGTGTTCCGCGGCCTGCAGCTCGACCCGGCGGCCCAGGTCGAGTTCTGCCGCCGCCTCGGCGAGATCGACCACTCGTCCGACGGTCACCACCCGGTGGCCGGCATCTACCCGATCACCTTGGACAAGTCCAAGAATGCCTCGGCCGCCTACTTGAAGGCCACCTTCGATTGGCACATCGACGGCTGCACACCGCTGGGTGACGAATGCCCGCAGAAGGCCACCGTGTTGACGGCCGTCCAGGTCGCCGAGTGGGGCGGCGAAACGGAGTTCGCCAACTCCTACGCCGCCTACGACGCCCTGACCGAGGACGAGAAGGAGCGGTTCGGCACGCTGCGTGTGGTGCACTCGCTGGAAGCGTCCCAGCGCCGCGTCTACCCCGACCCCTCCCCGGAACAGGTGCAGCGCTGGCGGTCCCGGCGCACGCACGAACATCCGCTGGTGTGGACTCACCGCAGCGGCCGCAAATCGCTGGTGCTGGGCGCCTCCGCGGACTACGTCGTCGGCATGGATCTCGACGAGGGACGCGCCCTGCTGGACGAGTTGCTCGAGCGCGCAACGGTGCCCGACAAGGTGTACAGCCACAGCTGGTCGGTCGGCGACACCGTGATCTGGGACAACCGCGGAGTGCTGCACCGCGCGGCCCCCTACGACCCGGACTCACAACGCGAAATGCTGCGCACCACCGTGCTCGGCGACGAACCGATCCAATAGCATGACCGCGTCCGACGGACATCCACTGCGCCTGTCACCGTTACCCGCCGACGAGTGGGACGAGGGCGCGCGCACGGCGCTGGCGTCCCTGATCCCGGCCGAGCGGGCGAATCCCGTTGGCGCGGGCAATGTTCTGTCGACCATGGTCCGTCATCCCGAGCTGACCGCGGCCTACCTGCCGTTCAACGCCTACCTGCTCGCGCGGTCGACGCTGTCGCCCCGCGTGCGAGAAGTCGCGCTGCTGCGCGTGGTACACCGCAGCAACTGCGGCTACTTGTGGTCACACCACGTCCCGATCGCCCTGCGCGCCGGCCTGACCGAATCCGAGATCGACGGCATCCGATCCGGGCACTGCGCCGATCGGACGGACCAGGCCGTGATCCGGGCCGTCGACGATCTCACCGCCGACAGCACGATCAGCCAGGCAACCTGGGATCTGTTGTGCGAGTTGTTCACCCAGCAGCAGTGCATGGACCTGACCTTCACCATCGGCGGCTACCTCCTACTGGCCTTGGCGGTCAACACCTTCGGCGTCCAGGAGGAGCACGGCTAGACCTGGTCGCCCGCTAGTCCGCGCGGGACAGGGCGGCGCGCGGGCATTCGGCGATCGCCCGCTCGACCAACGCCTCCTGCTCGACGGGCACCGGATCGGCGGTGACCACCGCGTAGTCGTCATCGTCGAGCCGGAAGACATCCGGCGCGATGTTCACGCAGTAGGCATTGCCTTCGCACCGATCAAGGTTCACTACCGGCCGCATGAAGATCCTCCTTCTCCGATCGAGAGCTCGGAGTTTTTACAGTACAACTTGTGTAAACGCTAGCTTAGGGCGGCCGGGCGGGAAACGGCCTCCGATTCGCGACTTCTCAGTGACCTCTCAGTGCCGCGGCCTTAGGCTGGAACCCTGGGTCCGGGAGGTCGACGATGAAGATCGCATCCGTCATCGCCCGCCAACTGCTGGACTGCAAAGCCCGGCCCCTTCTGGAAGTCGAAATCACCACCGACACCGGCTTTGTCGGCCGCGGCGCAGCTCCGACCGGCAGTTCGGTGGGGTCGCACGAGGCGTACGTCCTACGGGACGGGGACCGGACCAGATACAACGGCCTGAGCGTGCACCGCGCCATCGCCGCGGTGGGCGACGAAATCGCCCCGGCCCTGATCGGCGCGGAGCTCGACGATCCGCGATCCCTGGACCGGGTGCTGATCGCGCTCGACGGCACACCGGACAAGCACCGGCTCGGCGGCAACGCGATCTACTCCACGTCGATCGCGCTGCTGCGCGCGGCCGCCGCCGCGGCGGGCACGTCCACCTATACCTACATCGGCGAACTGCTCGGGCTCGAACCGCCCACCACCGTCCCGGTGCCCAGCTTCAACATGATCAATGGCGGGCACTACGGCGACGTCCGCCAGACGTTCAGCGAATTCCTGGTGGTGCCGTACCGCGCGGACTCGATCGAATCGGCGGTCGAAAGGGGGGTGCGTCTGTTCGAGACGCTCGGCGAGGTGCTCGCCGAGCGACTGGGCCGCGCGCCGATGCTGGCGTCGTCGTACGGATACATCGCGCCGTCCAGTGACCCGCACGCCGTCATGGAGGTGCTGGCCGAGGCCGTCGAGCGCGCCGGCTGCGCCGACATCATGGCGTTCGCGCTGGACTGCGCGTCCAGTGAGGTGTACGACAGCGACTCTGCCACATACGCATTCAACGGCGAGCGGGTGACCGCGGAGGAGCTGATCGACTTCGCCCGCGGACTGTCCCAGGAGTTTCCGATGTTGTTCATCGAGGACCTGCTCGACGGCGACGACTGGGCCGGGTTCGCCAAAGCGGTGCAGACGGTGAACCGTTCGATCATCCTGGGCGACGACCTGATCGTCACCAACCGCGCCCGCCTGCAGCGGGCGGTCGAATCGTCCGCCGTGGACGGTTTCGTGCTGAAGCCCAACCAGGTCGGAACCATCGCCGAGGCGCTCGACTGCTTCGAATACGCCACGCGCAACGCCGTTTTGGCGATTCCCTCGGGCCGCTCGGGTGGCGTCATCGACGACGTCGTGATGGATCTGGCGGTGGGCCTGGCGGCACCGTTTCAAAAGAACGGCGCGCCCCGCTCGGGCGAGCGCATCGCAAAGCTCAACTTCCTGCTGCGCGCGGCCGAAGACATCCCGGATTGCGCGTTGGCGGACGTGCCGGCGTTGGCGAGGTTCTGAAAACGTCAGTGGCCGGCGACCAGGGCGAGTTCGGCGGCCACCGCGGTCCCGCACACCGCCAACACGATCGAAAGCGCCGCCCAGTCGGCCCGTTTCGGGCGCGACGGGGCGGCCGAGATCTGGCCGGTGCCGCCGCGGGCGGTGATCGCATCGCCCATCTCGTCGGCGCGGCGCAGCGTCACCGTGATGACCGCGACGACCACGTCGATCACGTCCGTCGCCGGACGCCGCAGCCGGGCCCAGCGGGTCTGCGGGGGCTGTTTGGGCCGCAACCGGCGAGCGGCGAAGAGCACCCGAAATTCGTCGATGAGCATCGGAAAGGTGCGCAGCGCGAGCGCCAATGCCACCGACCAGTCGTCGACCGGGACCCGCACCGGCCGCAGGAAGCGGCCCAAAGTAGCCACCGCCGGGGCGATTTGGGCAACATTGGTCGTCCACGACACCAGGGCGCCCAGGGCGAGCAACACCACCGACAGCACGGTGATGCGCAGGAAGTCGAGCAGCCCGCCCAGGCCCAGCGACGCCGATCCCAGCCGGATGTACGGACTCCCGCCGGCGAATGCCGCGTTGGCGCCGACGATCACCAGCACGATCCACAGCCAGCGCGGCACGGACGGCAGCACGCCCCGCGGGATGCGGGCGAGCCGGATTCCCGTGGCCGCCAGGGCGGCGGTGAGCCCGATC
Organism: Mycobacterium sp. 1245499.0; assembly: GCF_001673615.1. NCBI lineage: Bacteria > Bacillati > Actinomycetota > Actinomycetes > Mycobacteriales > Mycobacteriaceae > Mycobacterium > Mycobacterium sp. 1245499.0. The sequence goes on along the minus strand of NZ_LZMG01000128.1, from coordinate 2,788 downwards.
GCCACCCAGCCGGGAAAGAACGTCAACAGCAACGAAATACCGAAAGCCACAAGTAATTTCGTCCCGGCCCACAGGTTGTGGATGGGGGAGGTGCCCGGCACTGGCCGCAGCAGCACGAAGGGGCGACGGCGGCCGGCCGGGTGCTGCGCCGGTGGGACGGCGGCCACCGAATTGTGCTGCGCCGCGGCCGGCGACGGTTCCAGCGAACCGTCACGCAGGTGCAAGGTGCGTGGGCACAGCTCCTGAAGCCCGGCGAAGTCGTGCGAGATGACCACCACGGTCAGGCCGGTGTCACGGCGCCGCTGGGCCAGCAGCTGGACCAGGCCGCGCTGACTGGCGGCATCCAGTCCCGCCAGCGGCTCGTCGAGGATCAACACCCGCGGCGACCGGGCGAGCAGACCGGCCAGCACCACCCGACGCATCTGGCCGCCGCTGAGCTGGTCGATGCGCCGCTTGGCCAGCCCTGCGTCCAAGCCGACGGCCGCCAGCGCCGCGATCACCCGCGCGTTATCGGCGGGCGAAAACCCGGCCGCCGAGGCCACTTCCAGGTCCACCCGGCCGCGCATCAGTTGCAGCCGGGCCGCTTGGAATTGGATCGCGACCGCTCCCACCTGGTCGGCGGTCGGGCGCCCGTCCAGCAGGCAGGCGCCGGTGGCCGGCACGGTCAACCCGGCCATGATCCAGGCCAGGGTCGATTTGCCGGAACCGTTGCCGCCGTGGATCAACAGCCCGTCGCCCTCGTGCACCGCGAAGCTGACGTCGCGCAGCGCAATCTGAGCCCAGGGCGTGCCGCTGGCGTATTCGTGTCCGACACGGACGAGTTCGAGCACCGGCGGGCTGGCGGGCCGTCCGTTCGGCACCGTCGGAGCCGGCGCGGTTGCGCTGCGGACCAGGTCGGCGTCGAGTGACGCGTCGCCGAGGTTGATTGCGCGGTCAGCGTATTCGGCCTCGTCGTTGTAGTGCGTGATGTGCACCAGGGCCGTCTGGTGGCGTTCGGTGAGGCCGGACAGGACGGCGAGCAACTGCTCCCGGCCCTGCCGGTCGACCATGCTGGTGACCTCGTCGGCGATCAGCAGCGCCGGCTCGCGCGCCAGGGCCGCGGCCACCGCCAGGCGCTGCAGCTCCCCGCCGGACAGACTGCCCGTGTCGCGGTCCGCCAGCGCGCCCAAGCCGACCTCGCCGAGGAGCCGGGGGATGTCGGTGGTCTTGCCGGGCGGCAGTCCCCAGACCACGTCGTCGGCGACCCGCGTGCCCAGCACCTGGCTTTCCGGGTGCTGCATGATGACCGCGGTGCCGCCGAGCTCACCGAGCCCCACCGCCCCCGGGCGCTCGACGACGCCCGATGTCGGTTCGCGCCCGGCCAGGATCAACATCAGCGTGGTTTTCCCGGACCCGTTGGCCCCGGTGACCGCGATGTGCTCGCCCGTCCGCACGTCCAGGCTGACCGCACGCAGCGCGTCGTGGTCGGCGTGCGGGTAGCGCAGCCGCACCCGCTCCAGACGCACCGGGACCGGCCGGATCGGGCCGCCGCCGGCCGGCGCGTCCAGCTTGTGCACGTCGGGGATCCCGCGCAGTCGCTCCAGCACCCGGGACAGCGCCCACCAACCGACCAGCGAAGCACCCACGATGGTGAAGACGGCGTAGCCCAGCACGAGCCACTGCCAGTAGTGCAGCGCCTCGGCGAAGAACGCCTTGAACTGTTGCGCGGGCGCGCGCAACTGCGCCACCCGCGAGACGACCGTCACGGCACCGTCCACGGTGGCGCTGGCGGCGTGGAAGGCGAGCTGCCGGAAGCGGGTCAGGACGGTCAAGGCGGCGACCATGCCGGCGCCGACGACGACACCCGCGCCGAACGACACCGCGATCACGGTCGGTGTGCCGCGGCGGTGGCGCTTGACGGTTCCGGCCAGCCCACCGACATAGGCGCAGAGGGCGATCGCTCCCAGGCCGCTCAGCCCGACGACCAGAAAGCCGATCACACCGGCGGCGACCGTAGCGGCGATCAGAACGCGGATCCGGTAGCGGTAGGCCAGCAGCCCGGTCGGCACGCTGCCGAGCAGGCCCAGCCCCCCGCCATGCGGAAGGACGACCGCGATGATGGCGATCGCCGCGCACAACGCGCCCATCACCGATGCCTGCGCCAGCTCGCCGGGTCGCAGCGATCCGGCCCGCGTTTTCGGCATCGCAGCGCCGGGCGCCTTCACGACACGATTATGCCCGTCGTCGGCGGGGCGCCTGTGCGTCTCTTATCAGATCTTCAGGTAACCCTTGTCGGCGGGAATTTGCGCGGCCGTCACAAGCGACGAGGCGTCGCTGGCGAGCCACAACACGATGTCGGAGACCAGGTTCGGGTCGGCCAGTGAGTCGGTGGGCAGCGCACCGGGGGAGAAGCTGTGAATGTAGGTCTGGTTGTCGGCGAAGAGCTGCCACATCGAGGGGTCGTTGCCCATGGGCGTGTCGGTGCCGTACGGGTGCACCGAGTTGACGCGGATGCCGTATCCACCCAGTTCGACCGCCAACGAGTTCGTCAGCCCGACCACGCCGAACTTGCTGGCGCAGCAATGGCAAGAGGTCCTCGACACCAACCTGACCGGAGTTTGGAACACCATCAAAGCGACCGTGCCGGCGATGATTCAGGCGGGCAACGGGGGCTCGATCATCACCATCAGCTCGGCGGCGGGCATCAAGGCCGTACCGGGATGCGGTCACTACTGCGCCAGCAAGTTCGGCGTGGTCGGGCTGACGAACTCGTTGGCGGTCGAACTGGGTGGATACGGCATCCGCGTCA
>NZ_LZMG01000127.1:0-37344 GCF_001673615.1 Mycobacterium sp. 1245499.0 | reverse complement strand
GCTCGGCCGCGGAGTCCATTTCGGCTTCGGCGAGCAAATAGCTCGTGGTCGCCTCCCAGCCCGGGAACTCGATGCCGGCCGTCTTGCGGACGACGCTGCGTCCGCCGTCGCACCCCACGACATACTGCGCCCGCAGCATCCGGTGGTCGGACAGTCCGACGTCGGCGCCGTCGTCGTCCTGCGCGACGGTCGCCACCTCTTCGCCCCGATAGATCGGCACGCCCAGCTCGTCGACCCAGTCCGCCAAGATACGTTCGATCTCGTTCTGCCACAGCGCGAGTCCGTAGGGATGCCGGGTGGGAAAGTCACTGATGTCCAACCGGATCTGGGAGAAGCCGGCGACCTGAGCCACCTGGCCCCGGGACAGAAACCGATCGGCGATGCCACGCTGATCGAGAACCTCGATCGTGCGGGCATGCAGCCCGCCCGCCCGCGTCCCGACCAGGTCCTGGCTGGTGCGCCGCTCGATTATGGCGGCGTCGATTCCCGCCAAACCCAGTTCGCCCGCCAGCATCAACCCCGTCGGGCCGCCCCCGACAATGAGCACCGCGTGCTCCATGTCGCCGTGCGAGTTCCCAGCTGACCGCCAAACGCCCACTTCGCTACCCCGATTCGATTGAATTCTGGTTGAGGACAGCGATTTTGCATCGGCACCCGGGTCTTGCGGCAAGCCCCCGGATGCGCTATAGGTTGAAAGTGGCGGGGAACATCGATCACCAGCGGTCGCGCAGGGCGTCGATCGCGCGGTAAATCCGCTGCTCGCTGACCGGGCGGGGCGTGCCGAGTTGCTGGGCCCACAGGCTCACCCGGAATTCCTCGATCTGCCGGGCGACATCCCGGACGTCGGCGGCCGCCTTGGCCGCCTGCGGCAGCTCGCGCACCAGCTCGGCGTAGGCATCCTGCACCGCGTGCACCCGGCGCATGCGCTCCCGATCGGCCTGGACCGCACGGGACAGGCCTTCGAGGCGGCGGCGGATCGCGAGCAGGTAGCGGGCGAGATCGGCGAGGTGGGCGGCCCCGGTAGCGGCGACGAAACCGGCCGGCAGCAGCCGATCCAGCTGCGCGCGGACGTCGGCAATCGCGTCGACCTGCGCGGCCGGCGGATTCGCGGGCACCTGGAGCTGCACCGCCTGGGCGGCGGTCAGCACCTTCTCGACCCGGCCCACGATGTCGACGGTGGTGGGCGACAAGGACTTTGCCGCCCGCTGTTGCAGCGCGGCGAACTCCGCGCGCGTCCACACCGGCGCCGACACGAGCGCGTCGGCCGCGGCGTCGGCGCAGTCCTCCAGCAGCGCGGACAGGTCACCGTCCGGATTGCTGCCGAGAACCAACCGGGTGCGTGGATCAAGTTGACGCACAATGGCTTTGGTCGGCGACGCGACGCTGAGGCGAATCAACCGCCGGATCCCGGGTCGCATCGCCTGCTCCTGCTCGAACGACGTGGCGAACACGCGCAGGTCCACGCCGCCGCCCGCGTCGACGAATGCGGGAAAGCCCCGCACGGTGCGCCCGCCGACAGTGCGTTCGGCGACCCGCGGCAGCTCGTCGAGGTCCTCGGGCCAGCCGCGCAACCCGGTCCGCTCCAGATCACCCGCGACCGCATGGGCGACGGCCTGCTGGGCCGGCGTCGTGAGCCGTTCCTGCAGCACCCGCAGATCCTTGCCGCGCGCCACCTCGGCGCCGTCACCGGACTCGACCGCGAACGTCACCCGCAGATGCGACGGCAGCTTGTCCAGGTCGAAGGCGTCGACGGGCACCAATACCCCGGTGCGACGGCGTAACTCGCGTTGCAGCGCCGGCAGCAGCGGCTCACCGCCCGGGTCGATTGCCGCCAGCACCGCGCGCGCGGTGTCGGGGGCGGGAACGAAGTTGCGGCGCAAGTCTTTCGGCAGTGAGCGGATGAGCGCGGTCACCAGCTCCTCGCGCAGCGCCGGCACCTGCCAGGCGAACTCGTCGCCGCCCAGGCGGGCCAGCACGTCGATCGGCACGTGCACGGTGACGCCGTCGTCAGCGGCGCCCGGCTCGAAGCGGTAGGTCAATGGCAGCGCGACATCGCCCGTCCGCCACGTGTTCGGCCGATCCGCGGCGGCCGTCTCGTTCGTGCGCAGCAGGTCGGCGCGGGCGAAGGTGAGCAGGTCCGGCGTCTGGTGGCGCTGCTTTTTCCACCAGGCGTCGAAGTGCCGCGCCGAGACGACATCGGCGGGGATGCGGGCGTCGTAGAGCGCATAGATCTCGTCGTCGCCGACCAGGAGGTCGCGCCGCCGGGCGCGCTCCTCTAGCTCCTCGAGCTCCGCGCGCAGCCGTGCGTTGTCGCGAAAGAAGTGGTGACGGGTCTGCCAGTCGCCTTCGACCAGCGCGTGGCGAACGAACAGCTCCCGCGCCAACATCGGCTCGATGCGTGCGTACCCGACCCGGCGGCGCGCGACGAGCGGCAGCCCGTACAGCGCCACCCGTTCGTAGGCCATCACCTCGCCGCGCTTGGCGTCCCAATGCGGTTCGCTGTAGGTGCGCTGCACCAGGTCACCGGCGGCCCGCTCCACGAGCTCGGGCTGGATGCGGGCGGCGGTGCGCCCGTACAGCCGGCTGGTCTCGACCAGCTCCGCCACGACGACCCAGCGCGGGGGCCGCTTGGTGAGCGCCGAGCCGGGCGCCAGCACGAAATGCGAGTTGCGCGCCCCCAGATACTCGCGGGTGTCTTCGCGGCGCATACCCACATGCGACAGCAGCCCGGCGAGCAGCGCCGCGTGCACCCGGGCCGGATCGGCCGGCTCGTCGGACGCGGCGTCCTCCACGATTCCCAGGTCGCGGGCGATGCTGCGCAGCTGCCCGACCAGGTCCTGCCACTCGCGGATGCGCAGGTAGTGCAGAAAGTCCGAACGGCACATCCGCCGAAACGCGTTGCCGGATAACGACTTCCGCTGCTCGCGCAGATAGCGCCACAGGTTGAGATAGGACATGAAGTCGGAGTGCTCGTCGGCGAAGCGGGCATGCTTTTGACGGGCCGCCTCCTCGCGGTCGCTGGGCCGCTCCCGCGGGTCGGGAATCGTCAACGCAGCGGCCAGCACCAGCATTTCGCGCACACATCCCTCGGTCTGTGCCTGCAGGATCATCCGGCCCAGCCGCGGGTCGACGGGCAACCGCGCGAGGCGGCGGCCGAGGTCGGTGATCGCGCCGTGCTGGTCGAACGCGCCCAGTTCGGCCAGCAGCTGCACACCGTCGCGCACGCTGCGCCGGTCTGGCGGATCGAGGAAGGGAAACTCGTCGATGTCGCCGAGCTGCAGCGCCGCCATCTGCAACAGCACGGCCGCCAGGTTGGTCCGCAGTATCTCGGGATCGGTGTAGCGCGGCCTGGTCGCGAAGTCCTGTTCGGAGTACAGCCGGATGCACACGCCGGGCGCCACCCGGCCGCACCGGCCGGCCCGCTGCGCGGCGGACGCCTGCGAGACGGGCTCGATCGGCAGCCGCTGCACCTTCAGGCGCCGGCTGTAACGGGAGATGCGGGCGTTGCCCGGGTCGATCACATAGCGGATCCCGGGCACGGTCAACGACGTCTCGGCGACGTTGGTCGCCAGCACGACACGGCGCCCGGTGTGGGGCGCGAACACCTTCTGCTGCTCGGCGGTGGGCAGCCGGGCGTACAACGGAAGCACCTCGGTGTGTTTGAGGACGCCGCCCAAAGCCTCTGCGGTGTCTCGGATTTCGCGCTCACCCGACAGAAAGACCAGGATGTCCCCCGGCGGCTCGGCCTCGAGCTCGGCGATGGCGTCGACGATCGCCTCGACCTCGTCGCGGGTCTCGGTGCGCACGATCTCGTGGTCGGGGTCGTCGGGATCATCCTGCGTGTCGACCGGTACGGCAACCTCCAGCGGCCGGTAGCGGATCTGCACCGGATACGTGCGTCCCGACACTTCGATGATGGGCGCGGTGGTGCTGAGCCCGTGCTCGGCTCCGCCGCTGGGCCCAGGTTCGGCTCCACCGAAGTGGGCGGCGAAGCGCTGCGGCTCGATGGTCGCCGAGGTGACGATCACCTTCAGGTCGGGCCGGTGCGGCAGCAACTCGCGCAGGTAACCGAGCAGGAAATCGATGTTGAGGCTGCGCTCGTGGGCCTCGTCGAGGATCAGGGTGTCGTAGCGCAGCAGGCGGCGGTCGCGCTGGATCTCGGCGAGCAGGATCCCGTCGGTCATCAGCTTGATCAGCGTGCGGTCGCTGACCTGGTCGGTGAACCGCACCGTGTAGCCGACGACGTCGCCGAGCGGGCTGCCCAGCTCGTCAGCGATGCGTTGTGCGACGGTGCGGGCGGCCAGCCGGCGCGGCTGGGTGTGCCCGATGGTTCCGCGGACACCGCGGCCGGCCTCGAGGCAGATCTTGGGCAGCTGGGTGGTCTTCCCCGACCCGGTCTCGCCCGCGATCACCACCACCTGATTCGCCCGGATCGCCTCGGCGATCTCCTGCCGCCGCTCGCTGACCGGCAGGTCGGGGTAGGCGATCGCGGGGACCGCGGCGTGGCGCGCGGCGACGACCGCCTGCGCGGCCGCGATCTGGTCGGCGAGCCGCCGCAGCTTCTCGGCCGGGGCCCCGCGCAAATTCTTCAGGCGCCGGCCGAAGCGGGCCGCGTCGCGCAGCGTCACACCGTCGAGCTGTGTGCGCAACTGCGCGACAGACGGTTCGGCCACTGCTGCCACGATAGGCGTCATCCGGCGGCGCCGGCCACGAGGTGTCGGCGACGCTGCAGAGGTCGACGTGGTGTCAGAATGGCGATGCAGCAATTCGCCGCACGTCGCCAGCACGGGGGTGACGAGGAGACTTAACGGAATGCGTCACAGTTTCGGTGGCCCGTACGGCGGTCGGGATACGCGCCGATATCGATTGCGCCTGCGCGCCGATGCGGGGACGGTCTTCTACCGCACACAACAGGCGCGGATGCTGCGAATCTTCTTGGGAGCCACCACATTCCTGTACGCCTACGGGGTGGTGTTCACCTTGTTCCCGATCCGTTCGGGGCTCACCCTGTCCAATCCGACAGGCGGAATCGTTGCGGTCGGGCTCGGTGTGGGTGCACTAGCCTTACTGGCCGCCCGGCCCGACAAACCAGCGCCCGCGACGGTAGCGGCGATCGTGGCCACACCCATCGTGATGGCGTTCCACCGCGCGATCGTTGCCGAGTTCGTCTGCCTGATCGGACCGATGTTCCTGGCGATGTACCTGCGCGCGTTTTACTCGTCACGCCGCGGAGGGACCCTGGTGGCTGTGCTGACCGGGCTGTCGGTTGCGGCACTCGCGGTCGCGCCCACGCCGAAGTTGTGGATCGACTACGTCATTTTCGTGGTCGCGATCATCGGCGCGGCTGAATCATTCGGGTTGTTGACGCGCGCCCTCGTCGCAGCGGCGTGCACCGATCCCCTCACGGGCCTGCTCAACCGCGCAGGGTGGGAGATCGCCACCGCGGACCTGTTGGCGCGATCTCGTTCGGCCGCAACCACTGTCACCGTGATCGCGATGGACATCGACAACTTCAAAAGCCTCAACGACACCCAGGGCCACGTAGCCGGCGACCAGCATCTGATCAGCTGCGCGGCTTTTTGGCGACAAGTCGCGCCCGCCAATGCCGTTCTGGCCAGATTTGGCGGCGATGAGTTCGCGGTGTGCATCGCCGACCGTCGTCCAACGGGTGCCGAAGCGGCGAAGTTCATTGCTTGCGTCGACGAACACACGCCAGGCACCAGCGTCGGCACCGCAACCCGCAGCGGTGAGGGCGCGGACATCACCTCGCTGTACGCGGCTGCCGACGCGGAGCTGTACAACGTCAAGCGTGAGAGACGCGGCCCCGATCTGCGGCCGTCGCGAGGTTGACGGCGGCTGAATCCGGGTATCAGGTGGCGAGTGCATCGAATTTGGATGCCGGCTTGCGGGGGAAGTGATCGGCGATGGTCGGTTGGCTGGACAGGCTGCAGCGACGTAATCGAGTCGTCGGCGTGATCGTCGGTGTCGTCTACAAGTACAACGACGATCAGGGCGGTTACCTCGCCGCCCTGATCACCTATTACGGGCTGGTGTCGCTGTTTCCGCTGCTGCTGCTGTTGACCACCGGCCTCGGGGTGGTGCTGGCCGGCAGACCCGATCTGCAGGCGCAGGTGCTGCACAGCACCCTGAGCCAGTTCCCGGTACTCGGCGACCAGCTGCACCACCCCCAGGGGCTCAGCGGCGGAGCGGTGGGCGTGGCCGTCGGGTTGCTCGGCGCGCTCTACGGCGGCCTGGGCGTGGGACAGGCGCTGCAAAACGCGATGGACACGGTGTGGGCGGTGCCGAAGCACAAGCGCCCCAACCCGATTCGGTCCCGGCTGCGTAGCCTGCTGTTGCTGTTGGTGCTCGGCTCGGCCGCCATCGCGGCCACGGTGTTGGCCGCGGCGGGCCACGCCACCAGCGCGCTCGGCGTCTTCAGCAAGATCGGCCTCGCACTGGCCGCGGTGGCGATCAACGCGATGATCTGCCTGGTGGCCTTTCGCGTGACGACCGCACGCGCACTGACCTACCGGCAGGTGTTGCCCGGAGCGGTTGCCGCGGCGTTCATTTGGCAGATGCTGCAGTGGTTCGGCGCCGGCTACGTGGCGCACACCGTGAAAAGGGCCAGCGCCACCAATAGCGTGTTCGCACTGGTGTTGGGGGCGTTGGCGTTTCTGTTCCTGACCTCGGTGGCGCTGGTGATGTGCGCCGAGATCAACGTCGTCCTGGTGGAGCGGCTGTACCCGCGCGCCCTGCTCGGCGCATTCACCGACGACGCGGATCTGACGATGGCGGATCGGCGGACCTACACCAAGAAGGTCAAAGCCGAACGGGTCAAAGCCTTCGAGCGGGTGCATGTTCATTTCGACGACATCAAGCGGTTGCCCGCGAAAACCGTTGGGCGCCTTGGCGCGGTCCATGACTTTCGCCGCCCGCGCACGCCATGATGCGGGCTTGTTTCCCGGTGTGTGGCGAGGGCGTTGGCGTGGCGCAATAGTCTGCAGTGATGAGTCTGGTCACCTATGAGCTGCACGACCACGTTGCCACCATCACCCTGAACCGCCCGGAGGCCCGCAACGCCATCAACGGCGCGCTCCGCCAGGACCTCAACGCCGCCTGGGATCGCTTCCGCGACGACCTGGACGCCTGGGTCGGGATCCTGACGGCCAACGGCGGCGTCTTCTGCGCCGGCGGCGACCTCAAGGACGGGGAAGGCTCGGTCGGGACCTTCGGTGGCACCTTCTGGGAGAAGCCGACCATCAACTCCTTCGAATCCGGCATGGAACTGTTCAAGCCGACGATCGCCGCCGTGCACGGTCCCTGCATCGGCTACGGGGTGACCGGGGTGTTGTTCTGCGACTTCGTCATCGCCAGCACCGAGGCCACGTTCTGCTTTCCCGAGGTGTCGATCGGGGTGCCCACCATCGTCGGGGCCATCCGGCTCCCGCAACGGGTGGGCTGGGCCAACGCGATGGAGTTGCTGTTGACCGGAAAACCCATGAGCGCCGAGCGGGCCAAGGAGGTCGGTCTGGTGTGGAAGCTGGTCGAGCCCGACCAGCTGCAGGCCGAAGCCCAGGCGTGGGCCCGCACGCTCACCGAGGCCGCACCGCTGGCCCAGCGGGCGACCAAGGAAGTGGCGTGGCGGACCGCGGACATGGGCTGGATCGAATCGGTGCGCTTCGGCGAGACCATGCGCAAGGTGGCCGGTGCGACCGAAGACGTCGCCGAGGGATTGCGGGCCTGGGCCGAGAAGCGCAAACCGCAGTGGCGTGGGCGTTGACGCTCAGAAGGCGTACCGCACTCGGCACGCGGGCAGCGTGACCGCGAGCAGGTCGGTAAGGTCCTGCACCCAGCGTCCCTTCCACGGGCTCTTGTAGCGGACGTTCCACTGCCCGCTCTGACTGCGCTTGAGCTGCTGCAGGTCCGGCCGCCACAGCAGCTCCTCCCCCTTGGGATGCCAGCCGAGGTTGACGTCGTGCAGCTCCTGGTTGTGTGTCAGGAAGATGACCTCGGCCGCCAGCTGGCGCTTGGTGCGCTCGCTGGTGTTGTCGGCGACCTGTTGCAGCAGCTCGGCCCAGTCGTCGCGCCAGCCGTCGTAGACGATGACCGGGCTGAGATTCAGATGCACCTCGTAGCCCGCCTCGACGAAGTCGTCGATGGCCGCGATGCGGTCGGCGATCTTCGAGGTGCGGATGTCGACCAGGCGCGATGCCTGCGCCGGCATCAGGCTGAACCGCACGCGGGTGCCGCCCCTGGGGTCAAGGTTCAGCAGGTCGCGGTTGACGAGCTTGGTCGCGAAGCTGGCCTTGGCATTGGGAAGGCGGGCGAACAGCTCGATCAGGTCGGCCACGTTGTCGGACACCATCGCATCGGCCGAGCAGTCACTGTTCTCTCCGATGTCGTAGACCCAGTCGACGGGATCGCATTGATTGGGCTCGGGTTTGACGCCCTGACGGGCGGCGTGGCGTTCGAGGTAACCGGTGATCTTCTCGATGTTCGCAAACACGGTGATCGGGTTGGCGAAGCCCTTGCGGCGCGGGACGTAGCAATACGAGCACGCCATCGCGCACCCATTGGCCGTCGAGGGCGCGATCCAATCGCTGGACCGCTCGTTGCGGCGCGCCGACAGGCTCTTCTTCTCGCCCAGGACGAGCACTTCTCGTTTGATGCGGACCCAGTCCTCGACGTTGCCCTCGTTGCCATACAGGCCCGGAATCGCCTGGTGCGAGGCGACCTGGATGCGCTCGGCGTCGGGAAATCGGTCCAGCACCTGGCGCGCGCGGGGGAACCGGTCGATGTCGGGCTCGTGGTAGATCCGCTTGATGTCGAGAAGACGGTCCGTGAGGTCGGCCGGCGCCCGGTGCGCATTCGTGTCTTCGGCGAGCGTGGGCGGCATGTTTATCCAACGCCCGCCCGCCGGGCGCGGTTCCATCGGGCGGTGGCGAACCGGTGACGCCGTGGCCTTGACTGGTGGGATGGGTCAGCGATTGCGTGACGAACTGGTTCGAGTGCTCAGCGATGGCGGCCGCGGCGCCGACCACGCCGAGACCGCCCTCGGCGACGGACCGATCGGGCAGCGGCTGGAGGCGTCGATCCGCGCGTTGGCCGAGCATCGCGGGCCGCGCAGCAGCATCTGCCCGTCGGACGCCGCCCGCGCGGTGGGCGGCGACGACTGGCGCGCGTTGATGGACGACGCCCGCCTGGCCGCCCGGCGCCTCGCCAGATCGGGTGACGTGGAGATCACCCAGCGCGGCAACGCCGTCGACCCCGACGGCGACTGGGCCGGACCCATCCGCATCCGCACCACCGGGACCTAGCAATTAGCACTGGGGCGCAACGTCTTTCGTCTTCCCACCGGCGTCCGGCCGGCCTAGCGCCAACCGCCGGAACCGCCGGAACCGCCGATATGACAGGATTTCGGCATGAGTGCACGCGGACTTGCTCGCTTGGTTGGTATCCCGGTTCTGATGATGTGGGCGCTGCTGAGTGCACCCATCGGCGGCCCCACAGCCGCCGCCGATCCCTGCTCGGATGTCTCGGTGGTTTTCGCCCGGGGCACCCATCAGGAGCCCGGCCTCGGCAACATCGGACAGGCCTTCGTCGACTCGCTCACCTCGCAGCTCGGCGGTAAGTCCGTCGACGTCTATGCGGTCAACTACCCGGCCAACGACGACTATCACAACAGCGCCAACGCGGGCGCCGCCGACGCAAGCACACACATCCAGGACGTCATCGCCGGCTGCCCGAACTCGCGCATCGTGCTGGGCGGCTACTCCCAGGGCTCGACGGTGATCGATCTGGCCACCAACGCGCTGCCACCCGCGGCGGCAAACCACGTCGCCGCCGTCGCCCTCTTCGGCGAGCCCACCAGCCAGTTCTCCAGCATGCTGTGGGGCGGTCAGCCGCTACCGACAATCAATCCTGCCTATAGCGGCAAGGTCACCAGCTTGTGTGCGCCCGACGACCCGATCTGCTCCGGCGGCGGCAACATCATGGCCCACGTTTCCTACATCGACGCCGGGATGACGGCCCAGGCCGCCACGTTTGCGGCCGACCGGATCAACCAGGGCTCGCCGCAAACCTAGAGGCGGCCTCAGTCCTTCGCCCGCTCCTCTTGCCGTTGCCGCTTCTCGGCGGCCGCCAACTCGGCCACCCGATCCGCCTCGGCGCGCGTGGCGGCCGCCTCGCCGAGCTTGTCCTCGGCTTCGTCGACCTTGGCGGCCGAGGTCTTGGCCGCGGCCTTCTCGGCGGCCTGAGTCCGGCTTTCCACCTGGCGCTTGGCTGACTCGACCCCCTGCTTGCGCTTGGCGGCCGCCTCGTCGGCGCGCTGCTTGGCCGCGGCGCTCTGCTGCTGCGCCGACTGCGCCGCCGCACGCTTGCGCTGCTCGGCGTTGACGCGTGCCTCTTTGACCTCCTGCTTGGTGGCCTGCTGCGCCTCCTCGCGCTCGCGGATCGCCTCGTCGCGGGCGCCCTTGAGCTTCGCGTCGGCCTGTTCCTTCCGGGCGGCGGCCCTGGCATCCAATTGAGCCGCACGGCCCAGCGCGTCGCTGCGATCGACCAAGGCGGTCCCCCGTTCGACGATCGCCGGATCACCGAGCGCGTTGCCCACCGTGGTGTCGAGCATGCCCAGCGAGCGCTCGTAGAGCAGTCGCGCGGGAGCTTCCGTCGGGATGCGGTTGACCACCCGATCCTCGATCAACTGCAGCGGGAACCGGGCGAGCTGGTAATGAAACCGCAGAACTGCCAACGGGACTTCGGAAATTTTCATCAACTTCTCCTGGGTAAGGCCCGCCGTCAGGGCAGGTCGGCTTCGTCGGTCACGTTCTGGGCATGGCGTCGCAGACGGTCGGCTTCCGACTCGTCGTTGCGGGCCACCTGAACCGAGGTCTGATGCTCGGCGACGGCGTCGACGATGTCCTCGGACGCTTCGCGGATTTCCGCGCGCTCTTCGGCCTTGGCTTGCTGGATCTCGCGCTGCGCGTCCACCTCGGCCTGGGTCTTCGCGGCGGTGGCCTGCTGAAGGGCCGCGCGGTCGGCCGCGCGCTTCTGCGCGGCCTCCTGGGCCTCGATCGAGTTCTCGGCGGCGACGGCCTGGGCGTTCGCCGCCAGGCGTTGCTGGGCGCCTTCGACCCTGGCCTCGGCCGCGTCCTCCTGCGCCTGCTTGACCTGGGCTTCTGCCACGGCCTCCGCCGCGTTCGCTTCCTTGCGCTCATGCGCCTGGGTCTGCTCGAGTTGGCCCTCGGCGGTCAGCGATTCGTTGCCCGTAACAGCGCCGACGACCTCTTTTGCCTTGCCTTTGACCGAGTCGATCAGGCCCCTGCGCGCTTCGTCGGCCTTATTGTGCTCACTCATCGAAATACTCCTTGAGGGTTGGCCAAGAACGTTCGTTCGTGCCACGGTGTGTGATTCCACGGACGGGGCCGCTCAAACATCGGCGTGTCCGGGGTCATGCGCAATCAAGCGGCCCGAGCGCGGGTATTGGTGATGAATTGCCAAGCGCCATTAGATGTTTCGTGTGGATCGCCCGGTGTCATGCGTGATCCCAACAAAAGGGCGATACCCTGGCCCGCATGGCCATCGAGTCCACCATGCTCGCCCTGGGCACTGTCGCGCCGGATTTCACGCTGCCCGAGCCGGCCACCGGCCGCACGCTGCGCCGCGACGACCTGTCGGGGCCGGCCCTGGTCGTCACCTTCATCTGCAACCACTGCCCGTATGTGAAGCACGTCGCCGACGGGCTTGCCGCGCTGGGGCGTGACCTCGCCGAGCAGGGCGTTGCAATGGTGGGCATTTCGAGCAATGACGTGGCCACCTACCCGCAGGACGGCCCCGAGCAGATGGTCGCGGAGGCCCGCCACCACGGCTGGACCTTCCCCTACCTGTACGACGAAACCCAAGACGTCGCCCGGCCTTCTCGGCCGCGTGCACGCCCGACACGTTCGTGTTCGACGGCGACCGCCGGCTGGTCTATCGCGGCCAGCTCGACGATTCGCGACCCGGCAACGGCCGGCCGGTCACCGCCGCGGACGTCCGTGCCGCCGTCGACGCGGTGCTGGCCGGGCGACCGGTGAGCCCCGAGCAGCGTCCGTCGATCGGATGCGGCATCAAATGGCGCTGAGGCGCGGTTAACAGCGGCGATTGCGGGTAGCTGGGCCCTTGAGCGGGTCGCCGAGGCCTACCGCGCCATGGACGAGCGTCGCGCCATTCAAGACCTTCCTGCAACCCTAGGTGAGGTCGGTCACTGACCCGGCCGGCCCGGGCAGCGGCCGCGTCTCTTCGGCTAACGTCGACCCTGTGTCCAAAGTCTCCGGAAACGACCTGATCGACGACGTCACCCCTGGCGACATCATCGCCGTGGACCGCGGTTCGGGTGAACAGCCCTACAAGGTCGTTTTCAAGGATTCCAGCGACGCGGGATATCTCGTCACGTTCGAGGCCGATGGCGGTGAAACATTCCAGCTCGAGCTGCCCGCCGGCACCAGGGTGACGAGATCGCTCGAGGCCAAGTGGGAGTCCGCGCAGAGCCCCACCCAGAACTCGCAGAGTTAAGGCCGCCAGCGCGACAAGCGTGCCCGAACCTGTTGTCGGGCAGGGCTTTCCGCTAATCGACGCGCACCGTGCGGGGGCCGGCGCGGACTGACACCGTCGCGTGCGCCGATCGGTTCGGCCAACTCGCTGCAGCGCGCTCGGTTTGGGTGGCCCGTGGGCGGGTACCGCCATGCCCCGACGGAGGGAGCACGCGGTGAGCTATCTAGAGTCCGCCAAGAAGCAAGTACTGGGCGCCGTGAACAAGGTGATCGACCTGCCGTCCCGGCAGGGCAGGGCGCAAACGGTCACCATCGCGTGCCCCGTCGAGCGCATCGAGCAGTTCTGGCGCGACCCCGACCAGTTGTCGGTGGTGCTCGGTGACATCGCGGAGATCGACGTCGACGAACGGGATCGCTATCGCTGGAAGATGTCGGCAGAACCGCCCGTTGAGTGGAAGTCCACGCGGGTAGCCGAGCCCGGCGCAGTGCGCTTCGTCGGCCAGGGCAACGAGATCGCCGTCCGGTATCGGCCCGCCCCACACGAGCTCGGCACCGAGGTGACGCTGCGGATCAAGGCCCCGGCGCCCGCGCTGTTGTCCGGCGCCGCGGCTTTCAAGATCCTGTACCGGCTGCGCGCGTTGATGCAGACGGGCGAGGTGCCGACCATCCGGTCCAACCCCAGCGCGCGGAAATCCGCGCGGTAAGCGAAAGGCTCAACATGCGTGCACTGTGCTGGAACGGCGTCAATGACCTGTCCGTGGAAACGGTCGATGACCCGAAAATCCTGAACCCGCACGACGTGATCGTCGAAGTCCGGCTCACCACGACCTGCGGGTCGGACTTGCACTTCATCGACGGCTATCTGCCGGGCATGCGGGCCGGCGACGTGTTCGGCCATGAATTCATGGGGGTGGTGGCGGAGACGGGTCCGCAAGTGCGCGACACCAAAGTCGGCGACCGCGTCGTGGTGCCGTCCTTCATCGCATGCAACCAGTGCTGGTATTGCGATCATGAAATGTATTCGTGTTGCGATACAACGAATCCCAATGCCGAACTGCAACAGCCGTTGTTGGGATACCCTTCCGGCGGTATCTACGGATACACGCACCCGTTCGGTGGCTACGCGGGTTCGCACGCCCAATACGTCCGGGTGCCTTTCGCCGACGCGAATTGCTTTGCGATTCCCGGTGATATCACCGACGAGCAGGCGCTGTTCTTATCCGACGCGGTGCCCACCGGCTTCATGGGCGCCGACTTCTGCGACATCGCCGGTGGCGACACCGTCGCGGTCTGGGGTGCCGGCGGCGTCGGACTGATGGCCGCCAGGAGCGCCCTGCTGTTGGGCGCCGAGCGGGCCATCGTCATCGACCGCATCCCGGAGCGGTTGGCCCTGGCGCGCAACGAGTTCGGGCTGGAGACCATCGACTACAAGGCGGTCGGCAGTGTGCACGAGACGCTCAGGGAGATGACCGGCGGCCGCGGACCCGATGGCTGCATCGACGCCGTCGGCATGGAGGGCCACGGCACCGGGGTGCAGCAGCTCTACGACCGGGCCAAGCAACTGCTGCGCATGGAGACCGACCGCGCTTCCGCGCTTCGCCAGGCGATCCTGGCCTGCCGCAAAGGTGGAGTGGTGTCCGTGCTCGGGGTATACGGCTTGACCGACAAGTTCCCGACTGGGGTGTTGACCAATAAGGGCCTCACCCTGAAAACCGCTCAACAACACGGACAACGCTATATAACCCGGCTTTTCGATTACGTCGAGCAGGGCGACCTCGACCCCGCCAAGCTGATCACCCACGACGTGTCGCTGGAGGACGGGGTGCGGGCCTACGAGTTGTTCAAGAACAAGAAGGACAACTGCATTCGGGTGGCGATGCGACCGAATGTCCCCAGCGCCGCCCGCGACGAAAGGGCCGCAGCCGATCATGACCGCGCAACCTCCCGATCCTGACCCGACGCAGATCCCCGGCCTCGAGCCCGGAGGAGGCACCGCACCGGGCGCCACCCCCCCGGCCGCGCCCCAGACCTCGGGGGTGTCTGCGCCGCAGCCGCCGAACACCCGACGATTCACTCCCAGTCTCGTGCTGACCGTGGTCGCCGTCGGCGTCTTCGTCCTCGTGTTCATCGCGGTGGCGGTGTTGCTGGTGATGAAGATGACCGGGGCGGCGGGCTAGCATGCCGAAACCTTTCGCGCCGGCTCCTGATTACGTTGGCCGGGTAGCGGGCATAGCCAAATGCATGTCCGACGATGCCGCGCAGGCGCCACAGGAGAATCCGGAGAAGGACCAGTCGCAGTGGGTGACCGGCGACGAGCCCATGACCGGCCCGCAGCGCAGCTACTTGAACACGCTGGCGCAAGAAGCGGGCGAACAGGTCCCCGAGAATCTCACCAAGGCCCAGGCCTCCCGCTTGATCGACGAGCTGCAACAACGAACCGGGCGGGGTGGCTCATGACCATCGGTGCCGACGACGTCCGGCGATTGCTCGCCAGCAAGGACGCGGACACAGCGCTGGTGGTGGTCGAGGGGCGTGCCGCGGTCGTCGCGCCGGCGGATCTGAACTCCGACGAGTACCGGGGCGCCCTGCAGGTCGCGACGCGCGAGGAACTGGTGCAGCGAGTCGGGCACGCAGAGCTGTCCGACCGCGAGTTGGTCGAACAGGCCGAAGAACTCGACACGGCGGTGCGCAATCTCGGTGGCTGACGCCACGAAGGCGGTGCGCCGATCCGGACGGCCGGTCTATGGCGCGACAGTGACGGCGTCACCGACGCGGATGATGCCGTTGGTCACCACGGCGAGGTAAACGCCCGCGCACGCCTGTTTGCCGTGACCGCCTGTGTCCAAACGGTTTTCGGCGGCGGGGATCCGAAGCGCCTGCGGAGCCCGGGGTAACGGGCCGTGCTCGAGCGTGGGCACCACGCAGCGTGACGTGGCCGTCAGGACGCGCAACCGCGTCTCACCCACGGCCATTTCGCCGCCAACCCACTCGTTTTCGGCGTATGGCGGATAGTCGGGCGGTGTCGCGATCACCACATTCGGGCGGTAGCGCAGCGCCTCCACACCGATGTGCTCAAGGGTGGCCGTCGTGATCGCATGCAACGGGGCCTCGTCGGTGAACGATTCACCCGGGGTGGTGGTGGCGATCCGCAGAATGCGGCCACCGACCTCGGCGTCCAGACCGAGTTCGAGCAGTTGCTCCGGATCGGGGCGCACCAGTGTCGCACCGTCGGGGCGCTGGGCGATCAGCCGCACCCGCCGTCCGGTCAAGCGGGAGATCAGCTCGTCGACGCCGGGATCGTCGGCGGCCACGTCGGTCCCATCGGGCAGCCTGATGCGCACTCCCCGGGCGTCCGCATGCGCGGTGCACGTCAGGAGATCGCGCCATAGCCGGGGATTCTTGGCGCTGGCCACGTGCCCCGTTTCGCCGTCGAGCAGTGCCAATCGCCGGTCGCCGTCGGCGCCACGCTCGTCGACCGGCAGGCAATCGAGGGTCTCGCCCAGCATCGACTTGACCGGATACCGAAGCAATGCCTGCACCCGCATCGGCACCGCCCCGGAAGCGTTGGGGACGGACGACTTCTCCATGAGGTACCTCGCTCGGTAGTACTGCACACTGTGCCCGAAACCGCCTGGCGTTACCAGTGATCAGCCGCGGGACGCCGTGACGACGATCGACTGATCACTGGTCTGCCAGGCGGCCATGAACGCGGTGACGCTGACCTGTTCGTCGGCGTGGTCGATGCCGGGGTCGTTGAGATGAACGATATCTCTGCCCGTGTCGATGCCGGTGACGACCAGGAAGTGGTCGGCCTTGGTGCGCTGGTCGTCGGCGTTCAAGATCACCGAGGAGTTGACGAACGCGATGATCTTGCGGTCCTGCGCCAGATATTGCTCGAGCAGGGGCAGGCCGTTGCGATCCCGGTCGGACTCCGCGGTCATCTCCGCTTTGATACCGAAGTGGTCGAGCAGGATGACCAAGTCGGCCATCGAGACGCCGCTGTCCGGTCCGGAGTGGCTCGGGTCGTTGCGCGGCGCGTAGATAGGCCCCGGATTGGCCCCCGACGGTGTCGACTCCGCCAGGTCCAGCATCTGCCGCTCGGTCGGCGCGTTGCCGGTGAGTTCACCCACGACGTCGGCGACCGAGACGAGGCCGCAGTTGTCCTCGAGCGACTGCGCCACCCAGTGCTTCGCTGCGGCGGCGGGGTCGCCGTACACGCCGGATGCCGTCGTCGGCGCAGGGCCGGCCGAACGGGCGAGAGGTGTACTGCTCTGTGCCGCAACGACTTTCGTCACTGAGGTGGTAGCGGCCGTGGTCGCCGGCGGGGCGGAGCCGCACGCCACCAGCGGCGCACCGGTCAGGGCGATGCACGCGCCCGCCACCGCCACTCGGGCGAGCCGGAAGGTGAACATGAGGGCTAGGAGAAATCCCGTCGACGGTCGGATGGCCAGCAAACGGTAACACCCGTACCGCGCCGCCATGGCCGATTGACCGGTGAACCGTTGTGCCCGGATCAGCTCGGCAGCAGGCGCTTTTTCTGCTCTTCGAATTCCTGCTGCGTCAAAATCCCCGCGTCACGCAGCGACGCGAGTTCGCGCAACTCGGCGGCGATGCTGGTGATGGGACCCCCGGCCACAACCTGCGGCGCGGCCGGCTCGTTCGCCGGGTCCTTCTTCGGCTCGCGCTTGGCCTTGCCGGCGTCGGCGGTCCGGGCCCGCTCGCGACCCAGCGCACCGCCGGTGCCGGCCATTGCGCGCCCGGCCATGCTCGCCACGGCCATCTCGCCGAACAGGCTCCCGGCGCCGCTGGGCGCGGCCGCGGCGGCCGCCTCCGCGGCGGCACCGGCGGTGGTGGTCGGAAGCACCAGGGCGGCCGGGCGAATTGCCGGGGCGGCCGCGGTCCAGCCGGGCGGCACCGAGAGGCCGCCGACCGTGTTCGCCTGGCCCAGGCCCGCCGACGCCAGCGTTCCGAAGCCCCCCGCCGGGTTGGTGATGACCGGAAACGGCGACGGCGGCACCGGGCCCACTCCCGGAAAGGACTGGACCCCGGCCCAGCCACTGACGATGTCGTCGGTGTGGAAACCGGTCAAGGTGCCCGCGATGTCGAACGGAAGGGCGACCGTGGCCATGGGCGCATCGACGCCGATCCCAACCACTGATGCCGGCCCGTCGAGGAAATAGGTGATGAGATCGGCTCCCAAGTCCAGCCCATCCAGGGCCGTGGGGTCGGCGGCGACGGCGTTGGGCGTGGCCGCAAAGTTGCTCAGCAGGTTGGGCACCGCCGAGAACGATTGCTGGGCCACCGCATTGCGGGTGCTGCCGGCCGCGGTGCCGGTGGCCTGGGCTACCGCCTCGGATTGCGCGGCGTCGGAGTTGGTCGTCTGGTCGGGTGGGGTGAACGGCGTCAGCCGCGTCGCCGCCGCCGCGGAACCCGCGTAGCCGAACATGGCCCCGGTGTCGCGCGCCCACATCTCGGCGTACTCCGCCTCGGTCGTGGCGATCGCGGGCGTGTTCTGCCCGAGAACGTTGGTGGCGACGAGCGTCGCCAACAGGGTGCGGTTGGCCGTGACCACCGGGGGCGGCACCGTCTCGGCGAACGCCGTCTCGTAGGCGAACGCCGCGGTTCTGGCTTGGTTGGCGGCCTCTTCGGCCTGGGCGCCGGTGGCCCGCATCCAGTCCAGGTACGGGGTGATCGCGGCGACCATGGACGCCGCCGACGGGCCCACCCACGGGCCGGACGTCAGGGCCGTGATCTCGGCCTCGTACGAGGTCGCGGTCGATTGCAGCGCGGCGGCCAGTTCGTCCCAGGCCATCGCGGCGGCCAGCATCGGTCCCGACCCCGGACCGGCGTACATCCGCGCGGAGTTAACCTCCGGCGGTAGTACCGCGAAGTCCATGTCGTTCTCCTCCGATTGCCTTCACTGACCGCGACGACCTCGATGCGCGTCGTATGGGGATAACCAGCCGAGCAGCAAACAAATCGCATTCCCTCCGGTGCTGCCAGTGCCGCGAGCGAAGACGGCGGAATAAGACCGTCCCCAGCGCTAGCGGACCGGTCTTACGCGTTGCAGGTGCCCCCACGTCAACGATTACAGCGAAACTGTTGCCGTGGGTTAACGATAGGTTACCTGCACATGACGGCGGAAACTCACAAGGGTTCTGCTCGTATTGCGCAAATCACTCTCAGCCGGCCCTCAACGGCATCTGCCCGGGCCGCGCTAGCCGCTCCCACGCGGTTACCCGCAGCCTGCCCGTCGACAAATCCGTGGTCAGCGGAGTACCCGCGCGCCCAGACAGTCGGGCGGCCCTCCCTTCTGCTTGGATTTGATCCCATCCCCGCGAGTGAGGTCTGTTGATGAAAGTTGTGCTGGCCGGCTACGGCAGCCGCGGCGACGTCGAGCCCTGCGTTGCCGTCGCCCGCGAGCTGCGTGGGCGAGGACACGATGTCGTGATCGCGGTCCCGCCCGACAAGCTCGCCGTGGCCGAGTCGGTGGGGCTGGCTGCGGTCGCCTACGGGCCCGACAGTCGCGAGCAGATGAACATGGCCACCACCTTCGTCCGTAATGTGCAGAACCCGATGAGCGCGTTGCCGCAAGTCATCGAGCGGGTCACCACGGTGTGGACCGGCAAGAGCGAGACGCTGGCCTCCCTGGCGGCCGGTGCCGACCTGCTGGTGGCCGGGATGAACGAGCAGCGGCTCGCCGCCAACGTCGCCGAACATGTCGGCATCCCACTGGCAGCGCTGCACTTCTTTCCCGCCGAGACGTTGGAACTGGGCCGGCTGCAGTCGGACGTCACCAGCGCGGCCGAGGGCGCGCAGCGGCGGGCGCTCGGACTGCCCGGCACCCCGTCGGCGCAATCGTCGCTGGAGATCCAGACCTACGACGAGCTGCTGGCGCCCGAGCTGGCCAAACAATGGGCCAGGTCGGGATACCGGCGGCCCTTCGTCGGGTCGCTGACCCTCGGTCTGCCCACCGACGCCGACGACGAGGTGTTGTCGTGGATCGCCGACGGGACGCCGCCGATCTATTTCGGATTCGGCAGCACGCCCGTCACCTCCCCCGCCGAGACGGTCGCCGTGATCAGCGCGGCCTGCGCGCAGATCGGCGAGCGGGCGTTGATCTGCAGCGGCCCAAACGATTTCACCCATATCCCGGCCGCCGACCACGTGAAGATCGTGGAGACGGTGAACCACGGCGCGGTGTTTCCGGCCTGCCGTGCGATCGTGCACCACGGCGGTGCCGGCACCACCGCCGCGGCCCTGCGGGCGGGCGTGCCCATGCTGATTCTCTGGCTGTGGCTCGATCAACCAATCTGGGCCGACGCGATCGGCAAGCTGGAAGTCGGCGTGGGACGGGCGTTCTCGGCCTCCACCCTGGATTCGTTGGTCGCCGACCTGCGCTCGGTGCGTTCTGCGCACTACCTCAGCCGCGCCAGGGAGGTCGCCACCCGGCTGAGCAAACCCGCCGAAAGCGTGGCGGCGGCGGCCGACCTCCTCGAAGGCGCCGCCCGCCGGGCGTAGCGGAGCGCCGGTTCATCCCAGCGGTGGTGCAAAGCCGGAAGGTCGTGTAGAAGGTTCTGGTGCAGGATCCGCCGAATGCGTCGTTCGACCCGCTGATGCTGCGCGAAGCGATGATCCGGCGGCTGTATCGGCGCTTGTCGGCCGAGGGCCACATCAGGGTGCCTGCCGTGCCGGCCCTCATCGACGAGTACGTCGCGCTGTGCGGCAACGTCTGCGCCACCCTGGGCGTCTGGTACACCCCGGAAAACTCCGCTCGGTTGCGGGCGGCGCTGGAAGTCGAGTTGGCGAAGGCCTTCAAGGCCTCCCCCCGTTCGGAGGTATTGATCTCGTATCAGGCTCCGTTCGGGACGGACGTGAATTTCCGGGTCCAAGCCGACTGGCGCACGGTCGAGGCCGATTACGACCAGTGGGTGCAGGTCCGCCCGCCGCCGTTGTTCGGCACCGAGCCGGATGCACGCGTGCTCGCCCTGGCGGCCGAGGCGGCCGACCCTTCGGCCTATCGGGTGCTGGACGTCGGCGCGGGCACCGGACGCAACGCGCTGGCCCTGGCCCGGCGCGGGCATCCGGTCGACGCGGTCGAGATGACCGCCAAGTTCGCGGAGGTGATCGTCGCCGACGCCGCCGGCGAATCGTTGAGCGTGAACGTTATTCAAAGCGATGTCTTCACCGCGATGGAGGGTGTACGCGAGCGCTATCAGCTCATGGTGCTCTCGGAGGTGGTGTCCGACTTCCGCACGACGCGCGAGTTGCGCGGCATGTTCGAACTCGCCACCGAATGCCTGGCGCAAGGCGGCCGGCTGGTGTTCAACACCTTCCTGGCTCGCGACGGCTATGTCCCCGACGACGTCGCCGTGCAATTCAGCCAGCAGTGCAACAGCATGATTTTCACCCGCGACGAGGTGGCCGCCGCGGCGGCCGGCCTGCCCCTCGAACCGATCGCCGACGACTCCGCGTACGAATACGAGAAGGCCCGGTCGGCTTCGGACGCCTGGCCGCCCACGGGATGGTTCGAGGGATGGGCCGGCGGCCTCGACGTGTTCGACGTCGAGCGTGGCGACTCCCCAATCGAATTGCGCTGGCTCGTCTTTCGCAAGACGGGCTGAGTCGGGCGCCGGTCTACGAGGTCAGATCGCGGGTGGCCGGCCCTTCCAGCAAGGTGCCGTCGGGCGCGAACCGCGACCCGTGCAGCGGGCACTCCCACGCCTTGTCGGCGTCGTTCCAGTTCACGATCCCGCCGAGGTGCGTGCACACGGGTGAGACGCGATGCTCGGTCCCGTCGACGCGGCAGCGCGCCTCCAAATGCCATGGCGGACCGCTCACCACGCCGCCTTCCCCGTTGACGGGGCTGCGGCGGTGAGTCCGTATCGACGGGGTGATCCAGCCCTTCGTCAGGTTGAAGCCGACCTCGAGGTTGGCCTGCAGGGCGGTCGTCAACCCGGTCAACTCGTGCGGACTCCAGCTGGCGAACGCGCGGGCCCAGTCCATCCGCCCGCCCAGGATGCGGCTCGACAGTGCCAGCGCCGCGGCGGCCCCGTTGGTCATCCCCCACTTGTTGAAACCCGTTGCGACAAAGATGGTTTCGCTGTTCGGCAGGATCGGACCCACATAGGGTAGATGGTCGATCGGGGTATAGTCCTGCGCCGACCAGAAGTGGGTCTGCACGGCGCCCGGGTAGTGCTTGCGTGCCCACGCCGACAGTTCGTCGAGCGCCTGGGACGGACTCTTCTCGCGCCCCACGGTATGACCGGCGCCGCCCACGATCAGCCGCTCCCCGTCCGCGACCGGGGCGTACCGCACCGAACGGGTCGGCGAGTCGGTGGAGATCATCATCGGGCGGGTGATGTTGCCCGGAACCTTGAAGGCCAGGCAGTAGGACCGGCTGGGCTTCACCCGAGCGAAATAACCGCCGCGATCCAGGATCGGGATGCCGGTGGCCAGCACCAGCTGGCGAGCCTGCAGTTCGACGTCCCGCTCGGCGGCGTCGTTGACCTGCACGCGGACCTGCTTGCCGCGCCAGGAGACCCGACGCACCCGGGTGTGCTCGACCAGCCGTCCGCCGCGGTCGAGCAGCTCGACGGCCAGCGAGTCGAGGAAGGGCATCGGGTCGAACTGCGCCTGGTCGGCCAGCCGCACCCCGCCGTGATACGGGAACGGGACGTCGGCGTCGTCGTCCCACACCGCCGGCAGGCCCACCGCCTGACACGCGGTCAGTTCGGCACGCGCCCGCGGGACGCCCCGCACCGACTGGGCGTAGGTGTAAGCGTCCTCGCGCTGCACGGCGACGCCGTTGGCCTCGCAGTGCGCCAGCACCCACTCCTGGCCTTCGCGGTTGCCGTCCACGTACGCGCGCGCGAGGTCCCGGCCATGCCGCGGTAGCACCTTGGAGAGCTGACTGCCTTGCAGCAGGCTGATTTTGGCGGTGGTGTTCCCGGTCGCGCACGCCCCCACCGTGCGCGCCTCCAGCACCAGCACGTCCTTGCCGGCGCGGGCCAGTAGGACGGCCGTCATCAGGCCGGTGATGCCGGCGCCCACCACGATGACATCGGCGGACACCGAACCTTGGTCAAGCCGGCTTGCGGTCCAGGGCTGTTCGCTTCGTTCTGTCATCCACAAAGAGGTCACGGCTTTGCTGATACCCCGGCCCGGCCCGTGGAAACGCACCCGGCGGGCTCACGCCCGCTTCAACCGCGCTTTGGCCTCCTTCACCGACTCCGCGGCGGCTCGGCTCACCTGCCGCGCCTCGTCGTAGTCCGTTTCGGCGCGGTCGAGTTCCCGTTCGGCCGCCCGCAACGCCCGCGCCGCATCGTCACGACGCCGGCGGGCGCCATCTCGTTCGGCTTGTCGCAGCGACAACGCGTCGTCGGCCTCGGCCTTGACGCGTTCGGCGGTGTCGACGGCCGCGCTCAGTTTCTCGCGCCGTTCGGTTTGCGCCTTGGCGTCCGCCGACCGCTTCCGAGCCGGGGCGCCGGGGCGCTTCGCTGGTTCGCTCGGAGTCCCCGCCGGTTCCGGCGCGGCCTCGCCGAAGCCACCGAAACCCGACCACTGCTCGGGCCGGGTCAACCGGCCCAGGCGGTCCCCGATCTGCGGGTCGGCGATGGCGGCCTGCAGCGTGCTGGTGAGGTCTTCGCGCACCGCCGCCGACGGTTGCTTGAGATCGGCCTCCTCGAGCGCCTTGCGGGTGAGCTCGTCGATGAGTTTGCGTTGCTCGGCCGTCAGGTCCCGGATCCGTCCGCCATCCATCGCCGCATGCGCGGCGCGCAGTCGCTCCCCGAGGTCGGCGAGTCGCCGCCGGGTGTCCGCGTGCCGCAGCGCCAGCCGGTTGACGACCCAGGCGGCCGTCGTCGGTTTGTTGGCGGCGGAAATCCGTTTCGCCGCGGCGGTATCGCCGCGCTGTTTGGCGGCGGCGGCCAGTTTGGTGCGTTGCGCGGTGAACTCCTTCGGCGCCACCTCATAGAGGCTGTCGAGTTCGTCATCGGCCATGACGCCATGATCTCGCGCGCACGCCGGTTGCAGGCCCGGGTTACCCGGGGCGGTTTAAAAACCGCATGTCGCGGGATACCTCATCTTCAACATCGACTTCGCCGGGCAGAATTCTCAGGCCTGCGAGAACCAGAAAGCAGGGATTCGGCAGCTTCATGATGTCCAAGAACAGCGATCAGTTCGTCGGCCGGATCCTGCGGGTCAGCCGGCCTCGCCGACTCTTGCTCGCGGTCTGCGTGATCGTCGCCGCGGTGGCCGCGATATACGTTGTGTCGACCACACATTGTCTGGGCGGTCACTGCGGGCAGGGCGGCGCGCCCGCGAAAACCGCTGGGCCGGCACAGATAACGATCACTCCCGCCCCCGACTCGCATGACGTCGACCCGGTCGCCCCGGTCACGGTCAAAGCCGAGAACGGAACCCTGACCGGTGTCGAGATGGTCAACGAGAGCGGCAAGCCGATCGAGGGCGTCATGACACCCGACAACACGGTGTGGAAGCCGACGGTCCCGCTGGGCTACGGACGCACCTACACCCTGACCGTCACCAGCAGTGGCGTCAGTGGCGTTGCGGCCAAGCAGGTTTCGTCATTTTCCACGCTGAAGCCGTCCAACCAGACCAAGGTGTCGTTCACCGCCACGTCGGAGGCCGCGCTGCACGACGGCGGCACCTACGGCGTCGGAACGGTGATCGTGGCGCACTTCGACGAGAAGATCGCGGATCGCGCCGCCGCCGAGCGACAACTGTCGGTGACCACAAACCCGAAAGTCGAGGGATCCTGGTACTGGGTCGACGACCAGAACGCTCATTGGCGGCCCGAGCACTACTACGCGCCCGGCACGACCGTCACCGCCGAGGCGAAGATCTACGGAATAGCGTTGGGCGACGGCTTGTTCGGGCAGGACGACACCAAGGTCTCGTTTCGGATCGGCGACGCGCACGTCTCGATCGCCGATGACGCCACCCACCAGGTCAGCGTCTTCGACAACGGAAACCTGGTGCGCACGATGCCGACCAGCATGGGAATGGGCGGCACCGAAGACGTCGGCGGTAAGACGATCTCGCTGTGGACCCCGTCCGGGGTCTACACGGTGCTGGACAAGGGCAATCCCGTCATCATGGACTCCTCGACCTTCGGCCTGCCCAAGAACTCCAGGCTCGGATATCGCGAAACCATCAACTGGGCGACCAAGATCAGCAGCGACGGCATATATCTGCACGAACTCGACGCGACGGTATGGGCCCAGGGCCACCGCGACACGTCGCATGGCTGCTTGAACCTCAACGCCGACAACGCGAAATGGTTCTTCGACTTTTCGGTACCGGGCGACGTAGTCGAGGTCCGCAACAGCGGCGGGCCACCGCTGACGCTGGCCCAAAACGGCGACTGGACGCTCAGCTGGGACGACTGGCGCAAGGGCAGCGCCCTGAAACCGACCTGAGCCCGCAGGTGATCCACCTCATTCGTCGCCTCGTGTTGTGCCCCACTTCACAATAAACTCTTGACTCGTTCCAATTAAGGCGTCATATTGGTGGCGTGTCATCGACGGCCGATTACGCGGGCAGGTTGCGGATGGCCGATCTGCGGGTCACCCGGCCCAGGGTTGCCGTGCTGGAAGCCGTGGACGCCAATCCGCACGCCGACACCGAGACGATCTTCTCGGCGGTACGGGTTGGCCTGCCCGATGTTTCGCGTCAAGCCGTGTACGACGTGCTCAATGCGCTGACCACTGTCGGTCTGGTTCGGCGCATCCAGCCCCTGGGCATGGTCGCGCGCTACGAATCGCGCGTCGGCGACAACCACCACCACGTCGTGTGCCGATCCTGCGGGATCATCGCCGACATCGACTGCGCCGTCGGTGACGCTCCCTGCCTGACGCCCTCGGACGACGACAACGTTCTCGATGGCTTCGTTCTCGACGAGGCCGAAGTCATCTACTGGGGCCTGTGTGCCGATTGCTCGACGACAGGTTCTTAGATCACAGCCCGTGATCGCAGCCCGATTCACCCACCCTCGAAAGGAATGCTGTGTCATCTGATACATCCGCCAGCCGCCCTCCCCAACCCGACGCCGGGTCGGCTAGCAACAGCGAAAGCGAAAACCCAGCAATCCCTTCACCGCAGCCCAAGTCGAGCGCCCCGCGGACCAACCAGGACTGGTGGCCCAACCAGGTCGATGTGTCGCGCCTGCACCCGCATGCTCCCCAGTCCGACCCGCTCGGCGAGGACTTCGACTACGCCGAGGAGTTCGCCAAGCTTGATGTCGAGGCGCTCAAGGCCGACATGATCAAGCTGCTGACCACCTCGCAGGACTGGTGGCCCGCCGACTACGGCCACTACGGTGGCCTGTTCATCCGGATGAGCTGGCACGCCGCCGGCACCTACCGCATCTATGACGGCCGCGGTGGCGGCGGCCAGGGCATGCAGCGCTTCGCTCCGCTCAACAGCTGGCCGGACAACGCGAGCCTGGACAAGGCGCGCAGGCTGCTGTGGCCGCTGAAGAAGAAGTACGGCAACAAGATCTCCTGGGCGGACCTGCTGCTGTTCGCCGGGAACACGGCCCTGGAATCCATGGGGTTCAAGACGTTCGGCTTCGCCTTCGGCCGCGAAGACGTCTGGGAGCCCGAGGAGATTCTCTTCGGTGAAGAGGAAGAGTGGCTGGGAACCGACAAGCGCTACTCGGGTGAACGCGACCTCGCGCAGCCCTACGGTGCCACCACCATGGGTCTGATCTACGTCAATCCGGAAGGCCCCGAAGGCAAGCCGGACCCGGTCGCGGCGGCGATCGACATCCGCGAGACCTTCGGCCGGATGGCGATGAACGACGAGGAGACGGCCGCGCTGATCGTCGGCGGCCACAGCTTCGGCAAGACGCACGGTGCCGGCGACGCCGACCTGGTCGGTCCGGAACCTGAGGCAGCCCCGATCGAACAGCAGGGGCTGGGCTGGAAGAGCTCGTTCGGCAGCGGCGTGGGCAAGGACGCCATCACCAGCGGCCTCGAGGTGGTCTGGACGCCGACGCCGACCAAGTGGGACAACTCCTTCCTGGAGACGCTGTACGGCTACGAGTGGGAGCTCACCAAGAGCCCCGCCGGGGCCTGGCAGTTCACCGCCAAGGACGGCGCGGGCGCCGGGACCATTCCGGATCCGTTCGGTGGGCCGGGGCGCGCCCCGACGATGCTGGTCACCGATATCTCGTTGCGGGAAAGCCCGATCTACCGCGACATCACGCGGCGCTGGCTGGACCACCCCGAGGAGCTGGCCGACGCCTTCGCCAAGGCGTGGTACAAGCTGCTGCACCGCGACATGGGACCGGTCACCCGCTTCCTGGGGCCGTGGATTCCCGAACCGCAGCTGTGGCAGGACCCGGTGCCGGCCGTCGACCACGCGCTGGTCGACGAGACGGACGTTGCGGACCTGAAGAGCAAGGTCCTGGCGTCCGGTCTCTCCGTTCAGCAGCTGGTCAAGACCGCCTGGTCGGCCGCGGTCAGCTACCGCAACACCGACAAGCGCGGTGGCCCGAACGGCGGGCGGCTGCGACTCGAGCCGCAGCGGAGCTGGGAGGTCAACGAGCCCTCCGAACTCGACAAGGTGTTGCCCGTGCTGGAGCGGATCCAGCAGGACTTCAACGCCTCGGCCTCCGGCGGGAAGAAGATCTCGATCGCCGACCTGATCGTGCTGGCCGGTTCCGCGGCGGTCGAGAAGGCGGCCAAGGACGCGGGCTACGAGATCTCGGTGCATTTCGCCCCCGGGCGCACCGACGCCTCGCAGGAGAGCACCGACGTGGAGTCGTTCGCCGTGCTCGAACCGCGGGCCGACGGGTTCCGCAACTACGCGCGGCCCGGCGAGAAGGCCCCGCTCGAGCAGCTCTTGTTGGACCGGGCCTACATGCTGGGTGTGACCGGTCCGGAGCTGACGGTGCTCGTCGGCGGGCTGCGCGCGCTGGGCGCCAACCACGGCGGCAGCAAGCACGGTGTGTTCACCGACCGGCCGGGCGCGTTGACGAACGACTTCTTCGTCAACCTGCTCGACATGGGCACCGAGTGGAAGGCCTCGGAGACCGCGGAGAACGTCTACGAAGGGCACGACCGGGCCTCCGGCGAGCTCAAGTGGACCGCGACCCCGAATGACCTTGTGTTCGGCTCGAACTCGGTGCTGCGCGCGCTGGCCGAGGTTTACGCCCAGGACGACAACCACGGCAAGTTCGTGGAGGACTTCGTCGCGGCGTGGGTGAAGGTCATGAACAACGACCGGTTCGACCTCAAGTAAGACCCGGTCACCGGCAAGAAACGGCACCCCGCGAGCCATGCGCTCGCGGGGTGCCGTTCCTTCATGCCGCCCTCTTTCATGGACGATGCGCCCGCGATCTCGCGACACGTAAACCACGCACACGACACGCCGCGATCGGTCGCCCTGGTTTATGTCTCGTGTGGCGGAGAAGGACTTCTAGGTCAGCGATCCAGGTCCCACTGCCCGAAATCGGCGGCGAGGACATCGTCGACGTCGACATTGATGCCGCCCAGCAGCGGGCCCGGATTTCCCGGGCTGTTGACGACCGTTTGGTAGAGCACAGCGGCGGGTTCGCGCTCGCCGTGCGACCACGACCTGGTCTGCCACGCCCACTGGTGCCCGGCGCTGGTGGACGGCCCGATCACCCCGTCCCTGATGGCCCACCCGCACGCCCGGGCATGCCCGTAGATGCCGGTGCGACCCACACCCAGCACCGAGTTGATGCCTCGAAACCATTGGACGGCAACGCTATTCCACGTGTTGGCGTCGATGTCATCGTCGACGCTGAAAAAGATCGGGGCCGAGTTCGGGCCGCCGGCCGCCGAGTGCAGCTGCATGGCCGTGTGGGCGTCCGCGACGCCGCCGTCATAGCCGCGGGTGAGATCCGACGGGTCCGGCCAACCGGGCTTGCCGTATTGGAAGTTGCTGACGATATGCAGGCCCGCCGCGCGCAGCGCATCGGCGTACTCCCGGGTCAGCGGCTTGGCTTCGAAGTTGGCGCCCGGCCGCGACTGCGACACGTAGTTCACCACGCCGTCATAGCCCGCCGACTTGATCTCCTCCGGTGCGATCCTGCGCTCGGCGAAATCGATCAGCCTCATGCCGGCCGCCGAGGCTTTCGGGGCGGCGGGGCTTGCCGCCACCGCGCCCAGGCTGAGCAGGGCCGGCGCCACGACATAGGCGCCGGCGTATTTGAGGACCTCGCGCCTCGACGGCGACCACCGATCGCCGCGTCCACCCGGTCCGGCCGAATCCCGCACCGCGCGATGGTAACAAAAGGCACGGGCCTTCCTCAGAGCGATCTTCGCCGGTCAGCGCCGCTGGGCCGAGGCGCCTCGCGTGCGGAACCGACCGGTCGGAAAGCGGGCGGACACCGGCCAGTGGCATGATCTTTGCGTGTCGGACATCCCGGGGGCCGCCTGCGCGAGGGACGGTGGGTTTCCGGCTCGTTGCGCACGATTAGGTGATCGAACTATAGTCTGGACACATGTCCAGTTTGCTGTCGCGGAGTTCGGGAGTCCGTTGACCGCGATGTATTCGGCGCCATTCCGCGGTCATTTTCCAGCAAAGAAGAGTTGAGTATGCGAATTGCCCTGCTGTCCTACCGTAGTAAGACACATTGCGGCGGACAGGGCGTCTACGTGCGCCATCTCAGCCACGGCCTGGTGGAGCTCGGCCACGACGTCGAGGTGTTCTCCGGCCAGCCGTATCCCGACCTGCTCGACCCGCGGGTCCGGCTCACCGAAGTGCCCAGCCTCGACCTGTACCGGGAACCCGACCCGTTCCGGGTGCCGCGGCCCAGCGAGATTCGCGACTCGATCGACCTGCGGGAATTGCTCACCACGTGGACCGCGGGCTTTCCCGAACCGCGGACGTTCACGATGCGGGCCGCGCGGTTACTTGCCCAGCGCACAGCCGATTTCGACGTCGTCCACGACAACCAGAGCCTGGGCACCGGATTGCTGCGCATCGCCGAGGCGGGACTTCCCGTGGTGGCCACCGTGCACCACCCGATCACCCGCGACCGGGTGCTGGATCTGGCGGCAGCGCGATGGTGGCGAAAACCGTTGGTGCGCCGCTGGTATGGGTTCTTGGACATGCAGCAGGAGGTCGCCCGCCACATCCCCGACCTGTTGACGGTCTCCTCGTCGTCCGCGTCCGACATCATCGCCGACTTCGGCGTCGCGCCCGACCAACTCCACGTGGTGCCGCTGGGCGTGAACACCGAACTGTTCAAACCGGGATCGGGCCCCCGCGAGCCCGGCCGCATCATCGCGATCGCCAGTGCCGATACCCCGCTCAAGGGCGTCCGCACCCTGCTGCAAGCGGTCGCCCGGCTGCGCACCGTGCGTGATCTCGAGCTGCGGCTGGTTGCCAAGGTGGAACCCAACGGCCCGACCCACAAACTCATCGCCGAACTCGGGATCTCCGACATCGTGCACATCACCAGCGGGCTGTCCGACGCCGAGCTGGCCGCCCTGTTCGCCTCCGCGGAGGTCGCCTGCATTCCGTCGCTCTACGAAGGCTTTTCGCTCCCAGCCGTGGAAGCCATGGCCAGCGGCACCCCGATCGTCGCCAGCCGGGTCGGTGCCCTGCCGGAAGTCCTCGGGACCGACGGTGCTTGCGCCGAACTGGTGCCGCCCGCCGACGTCGATGCGCTGACCCACGCGCTCGGTGAACTGCTGGACTCACCGGAAAAGCGCCGCAGCCTCGGGAAGGCGGGACGAACCCGCGCCGTCAACGTCTTCAGCTGGGAAGCCGTGGCCGCGCAAACCGTTCGGGTCTACGAGCGGGCGATCGCACGCAACGCGCAGAGCGAAGCGCCATGCTGACAGTCGATTTCGACCGGCTGGGGATCGGACCGTCGAGCAAGGTCATCGACGTGGGTTGCGGAGCCGGCCGGCACGCGTTCGAAGCGTATCGCCGCGGCGCCGACGTCGTGGCCTTCGATCGCGACGAGGCCGAATTGCGTTCGGTGGACACCATTTTGCGCGCGATGGCCGAAGCCGGCGAGGCGCCCGCCGGTGCCTCGGCGAAGGTGGTCGTCGGTGATGCGCTGAAGTTGCCCTACGCCGACGAGACGTTCGACTGCGTCATCGCTTCGGAGATCCTGGAGCACATTCCCGACGACGACGTGGCGATCGCCGAGCTGATCAGAGTGCTCAAAGCCGGTGGCACGCTGGCGGTCAGCGTCCCACGGTGGCTGCCCGAGCGCCTGTGCTGGTTGCTGTCCGACGAGTACCACGCCAACGAGGGTGGCCACGTACGCATCTACCGGGCCAGCGAGCTGCGCGGCAAGATCGCCCGCGACGGAATGGCACTGACCCACACCCATCACGCCCATGCGCTGCACTCCCCCTTCTGGTGGCTCAAATGCGCTGTGGGAGTGGAAAACACCGACCACCCCGCGGTGACCGCCTACCACAAGCTCCTGGTTTGGGACCTGATGCAGCGGCCCAAGATCACCCAGCTGGCGGAGTCGCTGCTCAACCCGCTGGTGGGCAAGAGCGTAGCGATGTACTTCGTCAAGCCACAGGAGGCGAAAAGCCAGGCGACTGAGGGATATTCAGTTGCATCGGTCTAGTGTGC
This sequence comes from Mycobacterium sp. 1245499.0, assembly GCF_001673615.1. Taxonomy (NCBI): domain Bacteria; kingdom Bacillati; phylum Actinomycetota; class Actinomycetes; order Mycobacteriales; family Mycobacteriaceae; genus Mycobacterium; species Mycobacterium sp. 1245499.0. The sequence goes on along the minus strand of NZ_LZMG01000127.1, from coordinate 6,217 downwards.
CAGCCGTTGCGGGGGTGTTGACTCCCGAGCAGTGCCGCCAGACCGCGCTTTCCATCGCCGCCGCACAGGAATCCACTGGTGCCATCCCCTGGTTCGAGGGCGGGCACACCGATCCGTGGGACCACATCGAGTGCGCGATGGCGCTGACCACCGCCGGACTGCTGGAGCCGGCGCGCGCCGCGTTCGACTGGAGCCGGCGCACCCAGCGCTCGGATGGATCCTGGCCCATCCAATTCCGGTCGGGGGTCATCGAAGACGACAACAGCGACAGCAATTTCTGCGCCTACATCGGCGCCGGGGTGTGGCACCACGTGCTGGTCACCGGCGACGAGTCATTCGCGGCGGAAATGTGGCCGGTGGTGCACAAAGCGATCGACTTCGTCATCGACATGCAGGTCGGGTATGGCGAGATCGGTTGGGCCCGAAGCGAAGCCGGTGTGTTGCCGGAGGCCCTGCTGACCGGGTGCTCGAGCATCTACCACAGCATCCGCTGTGCGCTTGCCCTGGCCGCGTTGGTCGGCGACCCGCAGCCGGAGTGGGAGTTGGCGCTCGGCCGTCTGGGGCACGCCATCTCCGCGCATCCCGAGGCGTTCACCGAAAAGGACCGCTACTCGATGGACTGGTACTACCCCATCCTGGGTAGCGCGTTGCGTGGCCCGGCGGCGGCCGCGCGCATCAAGCAGCGTTGGGATGCCTTCGTGGTCGACGGCCTGGGCATCCGGTGCGTCGGCGACCGCCCGTGGGTGACGGGCGCCGAAACATGCGAGCTGGTGATGGCGCTGGACGCGATCGGGCAAAGCTCCGACGCCCACCGTCAGTTCGCCGCGATGCAGCATCTGCGCGAGGACGACGGATCTTATTGGACGGGACTGGTTTTCGCCGACGGCAAACGGTGGCCGGAAGAGCGCACCACATGGACGGGCGCGGCCGTGATCTTGGCGGCGGACGCCCTGTCGAACACCACCGCCGGTGCGGGCATCTTTCGCGGCGACGAACTGCCACTGGGTTTGCAGACCGACTTCGACTGCGAATGCGTGGTCACCGGCCCCGGCCGGTAAGCCCCGGGCTGGCTAGACCCGCTCCCCCGGCTGACCGCTGACTCGTTCGAGCAGCCGCAACGATCCGGTGGCCGATACCTCCCGGAACTGTCCGGAATCGAGTGCGCGGCAGTAGATGTAGTAGGGCGGGCGCCCGCCGTCCTTCGGGTCGGGAAATACGTCGTGGATGACCAGCGCCCCACCGGGGGCGACCCACTTGGCCCAGCCGTCGAAGTCCTGGTTCGCGGCGGCTTCGCTGTGGCCGCCGTCGATGAACAGGAACTGCAGCGGCGCCCGCCACGCCCGTGCCACCAGCGGCGACTTGCCGACGATCGCGACGACGTGATCGTCCAACCGGGCGGTGTCGAGCGCCCGGCGAAACGTCGGCAGCGTGTCGAACAGGCCCGTCACCTCGTCCACCATCGACGCGTCGTGATACTCCCACCCGGCCTGGTGCTCCTCGGACCCGTGGTGGTGGTCGACCGTGTAGAGCACGCTGCCGGTTTGTTGGGCGGCCGCACCCAGCAGCAGGGTGGATTTGCCGCAGTAGGTGCCGATCTCGACGCCCAGACCGCCGCCGAGATACCGCAGCGCGGCGTCGTACAACGCGCGCCCCTCGTCGGCCGGCATGAAACCTTGTACCTGCTCGGCCAGCGCGAACAAGCGCTCGGGCGCACTCGCGTCGACGTGACTCATCAGCTGAACCTATCGCCTCGATCGCCGCTGCCGACACCGTGGTCGCTGTTCGCGCTCAGCGATCACCGGAGCTCTGTTCACCGGGTGTGCGGCGGCCGGAGCGCCTTCGCCTTACCATCATGGGCGTGCGCGCCTTGCTTATCCGCAAATTTGCTGGTGTCGGCCTCGCCGCGGTCATGGCCGCGGCCGCCGCGTTGCTGCCCGCCACGGTGCTGCCGTCCGGGGCCCCGGGGGCGGCGCCACCGGCCGCGGCCGCGAACTGCCCGCCGGTACAGGTCGTGTTCGCCCGGGGGCGCAACGAATCGCCGGGGCCGGGTGTGCTGGGCAACGCGTTCATCAGCGCCCTGCGGTCCAAGGTGAACAGGACCGTGGGCGTGTACGCCGTGCAATATCCCGCCGACACCGAGGTCGCCCAGGGCGCCAACGACATGAGCCACCACATCCAGGACATGGTCAACAGCTGCCCCGACACCAGGTTGGTGCTGGGCGGTTATTCGCTGGGCGCGGCGGTCACCGACGTCGTGCTGGCGGCGCCCATCGGCGCGTTCGGTTTCGACAGCCCGCTGCCGCCGGGCATCGATCAGCACGTCGCCGCCGTCGCCCTGTTCGGCAATGGCAGCCAATGGGTGGGTCCGATCACTAACTTCAGTCCCGTCTACAACGACCGGACCATCGAGTTGTGCCACGGTGCCGATCCCATCTGCAACCCCGCCGACCCGAACACGTGGAAGGAAAACTGGCCGCAGCACCTCGCCGGGGCCTACATCGACGCGGGCATGGCCAATCAGGCCGCCGACTTCGTCGCCAGCAAGCTCTGAGTCAGGCGGCCGCCGCTTGCGTTTAGCCCGGCACAGACGGGTACTAGGAACTCCAGGTGCGCGCGGAGGGACTAGCCATTGCCGGATGACCAGATCGTCGACCTCAGATCCGCGCTGGCGCGACTGGCGCGCCACGACAAGCAGCTGATCGAGACCGACCATCCGATCGACCCGATCGGCGAACTCGCCGGCGTCTACCGCCGCATCGGCGCCGGCGGCACCGTCGAACGACCGACGCGCATCGGACCGGCCATGATCTTCAACAACGTGACCGGCTTTCCGGGCTGGCGGGTGCTGGTCGGGTTGATGGCCAGCCGCAAACGCGTCGGCATCCTGCTCGAGTCGCCGGCCGACCGGCTCACCCAACGCATGGCCGATGCCTACGAAAACGCCTTGGGCCCAGCGGATTTCACTGGCCACAATGCGCCCTGCCAAGAGGTGGTCCATCGCGCCGATCACCCGGACTTCGATCTGCGTACCCTGCTGCCCGCGCCCACCAACACCGACCTGGACGCGGGGCCGTACTTCTGCCTGGGTTTGGTGCTGGGCAGCGACCCCGAACTGGGCACCGATGTCACCATCCACCGGCTGTGCGTGCAGGGCCGTGACGAGATGACGATCTTCTTCGCACCCGGCCGCCACATCGACGCCTTCCGGCAACGCGCCGAGGCCGACGGACGCAAGTTCGAGATCACGGTCAACATGGGCCTGGACCCGGCGATCCCGCTGGGCGCCACGTTCGAGGCGCCCACCACCCCGCTCGGCTACGACGAGCTCGCCATCGCCGGCGGCCTGCGCGGCAAACCCGTCGAACTGGTCAAGGGCGTCACGGTCGACCAGAAGGCGATCGCCACGGCCGAGGTCGTCATCGAGGGCTACATCATCCCCGGCGAACGGCAGGCCGAAGACCAGAACACCCACACCGGACACGCCATGCCGGAGTTCCCCGGCTATGACGGCCCGGCCAACCCGGCCTTGCCGGTGATCAAGGTGACCGCGGTGACCACCCGCACCGATCCGATTCTGCAGACCCTGGTGGGCCCCGGCGAGGAGCACGTCAGCCTCGCCGGAATCCCCACGGAGGCCAGCATTTTCCACGCCCTGCACGCCGCCATGCCCGGCTTCGTCACCGACGTCTACTCCCATAGCGCCGGCGGCGGTAAGTTCCTGGCCGTCCTCAAGTGCAACAAGACCAAGGCCTTCGATGACGGCCGCGCGCGCCAAGCCGCGCTGGTGGCGTTGGGCGTCTATTCGGAACTGAAGAACGTCATCCTGGTCGACGGCGACGTCGACATCTTCGACAGCGACGACGTGCTGTGGGCGATGCAGACCCGGATGCAGGGCAACCGCGACATCGTCACCATTCCCGGGGTGGCCGGTCATGTTCTGGATCCGACCCAGCAGCCCGAGTACGACCCGACGCTGCCGGCCAAGGGCACCACGTGCAAAACGATTTTCGACGCCACCGCACCGTTTCGCATGCAAGCCCAGTTCGAACGGGCGCACTTCCGCGATGTCGACCCCCGCCCGTATGCCCCCGATCTGGACTTGGAGTATCCGTGATGACCCAGCCGAACCAGCCCGACCGCGTCATCGTGGGCATCACCGGAGCCACCGGAATCGTCTACGGCGTGCGGGCGCTCGATGTGCTGCGCAGCGTCGGCATCGAAACCCACCTCATCGTCACCCGTGCCGGGCACCTGACCCGCGCCTACGAAACCGATCTCACCCGGGAGCAGATCGAGGCCCGCGCCGACCACGTGTACAGCGTCACCGACGTCGGCGCCCCCATGGCGTCGGGTTCCTTCCTCACCCGGGGCATGCTGATCGCGCCCGCATCAATGCGCAGCGTGGGCGAGATCGCCAACGGCGTGTCCAGCTCACTGCTGTCCCGGGCCGCCGACGTCGTCCTCAAGGAGCGTCGCCGCCTGGTGCTCATGGTGCGCGAGGCGCCGCTGAACCTGATCCACCTGCGTAACATGGCGACCATCAGCGAAGCCGGCGGCACCATCTTCCCGCCGGTGCCGGCCTTCTACTTCCGGCCCACCAGCCTCGAGGACATCGTCGATCACTCCGTCGGCCGGGCCCTTGACCAATTCGGCATCCACACCGACGTCTTCCCGCGCTGGGACGACGACCTGCGCCGGACCGTGATGCAACACGAGATGCAACACGAAACGCCGGAAGTGCCGGAATCGCAGAAAGCACCGGAAGTGCCGACGGGCCACGCCTAACGCAGGTTGGTGGGGTTGAGGTCGTCGGGCATCTGCTGGCCGGCGTCCTCGTAGGCCTTCTTGATCGCGGCCATCGCCGGCGCGCCGTAGTCGCGCTTCTTCGCGACCACCATGTCGTAGCTGGCGCGCAGCGAATCCAGCTGGCCGCGGAATTCGGGAATCACGTGGCGGCCCATCAATTCGTAGCTGCGCAGCGTGGCCTCGCGGTCCGCCCAATCCCCGGCCAGCACCAAAAAGCCCCCGAACCCGCCGGTGATGTTCTGCAACCGGTGCAGCGCCTCGATCATGTCGTCGGGCGTGCCCACGATGGCGGCGTCCTCTTCGATCTCCTGCTCGAGCGTGTAGTCGTTCTTCAGCCCGGCGACCCGTTTGAAGTATCCGACGCGTTCGGCCTCGCGCCCCTCGATCACCTCGGACTTGGCCTGTTCGCGGGTGGGCGCGAGATGGGCCCGGATCACCAGGCGCCATTCGTCGCGGCGCAGCTGCTTGCCGCTTTCGGCGGCGGCCTTCTCGCCGAGCGCCCAGTGCGCCGCCAGGTCCTTCTTGCCGCCGATCAGGCCGGCGCCCAGCGATAACACCCCCACGCCGTGCGTGCCCGCGGCCGTCATGCCCGACGGCGAGGTGCTGGACGCGACGGCGATCGGCATCGACCCGTTGACCGGAAGCAGCTGCAGCCGAGCCTCATTCAGGGTGAACCAGTCGCTGTGATGGGTGACGACCTCACCGGCGAGCAGCCGGATGATCACGCCCAGGGCCTCGTTCATCCGCGGGCGCTGCGTGCTGGGATCGATGCCCATCATCGTGGCGTCGGAGATCAGCGCCCCGGGCCCCACGCCCAACATGGCCCGGCCGTGGGTCAGGTAGTCGAGCTGCACGAACCGGTCGGCCACCATCATCGGGTGGTGATACGGCAGGCTGACGACGCCGGAGCCGAGCTTGATCCGCCGGGTCCGTTGCCCGGCGGCCGCCAGGAACATCGCCGGATCGGCGATGTTCTCCCATGCCGCCGAGTGGTGCTCGCCCACCCACGCCTCGTCGAAGCCCCACCGGTCGCACCATTCGATGAGCTCGAGGTCCCGCTCGTAGGTGGTCAACGGGCTCTCGCGGACCGGGTGGTAGGGCGCGATGAATGTTCCGAACCTCAACATGCCGTCCTGCTCCTATGATCTACGTCAACGTTCATGTTCAACTGATGACAGCAAGGGGCGCCTCGATGCTCGATCCCGCCGCATACCGCACCATCGATGTCGCCGTGGACGGCGCGACCGCCGTCGCCGTGCTGACGCTGAACCGGCCGGACAAGGCCAACGCCGTCGACGACGTGATGCATTCGGAGCTGTCGCGGGTATTCGCGGCGGCCCAAGACGACGTCCGGGTGCGCGCCGTCGTGCTGACCGGGGCGGGCCGGACCTTCTCCGCCGGCGGCGACGAG
>NZ_LZMG01000126.1:0-10287 GCF_001673615.1 Mycobacterium sp. 1245499.0 | reverse complement strand
GGCCGCCCGGGTGATCGGCGAGGCCGACGTGGTGGCCTACCACAGCGCCCGGCACGGCCGCAGCATCGCGCGCGGCATCGCCGAACCGTACCTGCGGCCCGGCCAGATCGAAGAGCACCTGGTCTATCCGGTCACCACCGAGACGACCGACCATCCCGGCGGCTATGCCGGTGCGATCGAGGACTTCTACGTCGAGGCCACCGAGCGCATCGCGGCGCATCTGGAGGCCGGTCGCAATGTGGCCCTGCTGGCCGAGGGCGATCCGCTGTTCTACAGCTCCTACATGCATCTGCACACCCGGCTGACGGAGCGGTTCCACGCGGTCATCGTGCCGGGCGTGACGTCGGTGAGCGCCGCCTCGGCGGCCATCGCGACGCCATTGGTGGCCGGCGACGAGGTGTTGTCGGTGTTGCCGGGCACCCTGCCGGTCGAAGAGCTGACCCGACGGCTCGCCGACGCCGACGCGGCCGTCGTGCTCAAGCTCGGCCGCTCGTATCACGCTGTGCGGGAAGCTCTTTCGACGTCAGGACAACTTGACGACGCGTTCTATGTGGAGCGGGCCAGCACCGCTTCGCAACGCATCCTGCCCGCCGCCGACGTCGACGAGGCCGGCGTCCCGTACTTCTCACTGGCCATCCTGCCGGGCGGGCAACGCGGCGGGCGCGCTGCCGCCGTCGGCAGCGTCACGGTGGTGGGTCTGGGCCCCGGCGACATGGATTGGATGACGCCGCAGACCCGCCGCGAGCTCGCGGCGGCGACCGACCTGATCGGCTACGGCGGCTACCTGAGCCGCGTCCCGGCGCGCGACGGCCAGCAGCGTCACCCCAGCGATAACCGTGACGAGCCCGAGCGGGCCCGCCTGGCCTGCGCGCTGGCCGAACAGGGCCGCGCCGTGGCGGTGGTGTCCTCGGGCGACCCGGGCGTGTTCGCGATGGCGACGGCGGTGCTGGAAGAGGCCAAGGAATGGCCGGGCGTGCAGGTGCGGGTGATTCCGGCGATGACAGCGGCCCAGGCCGTCGCCAGCCGGGTCGGCGCGCCCTTGGGGCATGACTACGCGGTGATCTCGCTGTCGGACCGCCTCAAGCCGTGGGAGGTGATCTCCGCGCGACTGCAGGCCGCCGCGGCCGCCGACCTGGTGCTGGCCATCTACAACCCGGCTTCCAAGTCGCGGACCTGGCAGGTCGGGGCGATGCGCGACATCTTGCTGGCCCACCGCGAACCCGGCACCCCGGTGGTGGTCGGCCGCAACGTCTCCGGCCCGGACGAAGACGTCCGCGTGGTCAGGCTGGCCGATCTCGAGCCCACCGAGATCGACATGCGCTGCCTGCTGATCGTCGGGTCGTCCCAAACCCAGTGGTACTCACACGATTCCACCGACCGGGTCTTCACACCGCGGCGTTACCAGGCCTGAAACGCCGGCTAGTCGCGATCCCAGGTGCTCGGCATCATCGGCAGGGTGGGGCCGTCACTCAGCCCGTCGCGCGTCAGCGTGGCCAGCCCGGTGGCCTGCGCGGCATCGGGTTTGGTTGCGGCGCCGGCGAATCCGAGCGGTCCCGCACTGTCCTCGGAAGGGCGGGGGGCGTACGGGTCTCCGGCGTCGGCGGCCGGGGTCGTCCCCCCGTCCATCTCCATGAACTCATAGCGGTAGGCGCGCTCGGTGGCGGTGCCGCCGCGACGCCGGCGGGCCCGCGCCTTCTTCTTGGCCTCGGCGGCCGCGGCCGCGGCGGCGGGCGTGTCGAGGTCGTCGGACGACGGTTCCTCCGACTTGCGCCGAGACCGGCTGCTCGCGCTGCCGCGCGCCGACAGTCCCGAAAGCCCCACGGCGTACAGGGCGTTGAACGCGTTCGCTCCGATGCCGTCGGTCGCCGTGGGACCGAAGCCGACACCGGGTCCGCCGCCCACCGGTCCCCCGCCCGCCGATCCGGCAACGGTCGTCGCGGGCGCGGTGGACGGGGTGGGCACGTGGCTCACGCTCGCCGGCGCGGTGGCGATCGTCGGCGTCGGTGCGATGACCGGCGCGGGCGCCGCCGCGACCGCCGGCAGGGGCGCGGGCGTCGAGAGCGGGACCGCGACGCTGATCGCGGTGACCGCCGCGGCCACCCCGCCCGCGGCGGCCGCGCCGATGGCGGCCACGACAACCGGGGCGAGCACCACCGCCATCTGGATCGCGAGCTGAATGAACGGCCAGAAGATCATCAGCGTGTGGAAGATGGCCCAGCCCAGCGCGGTCGACAGGGCCGGCGAGAGCCCCAACTGGCCGAAGAACGAGGCGAGGCTATTGACCCAGGGCACCGGCGGGAACGGCCACCCACCGGGGTTGAGGTCCTTGGACACCGGCCACGCGAAGTTCTGGGTGTACTGCTGCAGCCACTGGGTGAGCTGGTCCATCCACGACGGATAGGTCTGCGTCGCCGCCTGCTGCTGGGCGCTCGAGGTGTCGGCGTTGTTGAGGTTGGAGCCCGAACTCGCGGCCGGCGCGACGGCGGCCGCCTGTACCGCCGCGACGCCGGCGGTGGCGGCCTCGGCCCCGGGGACGACGATGGTCGGCGCGGGCGTCGTCGCGGGGACCGCCGCCAGCGCGGATTCGCTGACGGCCTGGTAGGTGGTCATCGTCGTGGCGGCCTGCACCCACATCCGCGCGTAGTCGGCCTCGTTGACGGCGATCGGAATGGTGTTGATCCCGAAGAAGTTCGTGGCGACCAACGCCCCGTGCACCGCATGGTTGGCAGCGAGCTCGCCCAGCGTCGGCATAGCGGCCAGGGCGGTGGTGTAGGCGGTGGCCGCGGTCTCGTGCAGGGCCGCGGCCGTCGTGCTCTTGGCCGCGCTTTCCAGCAGCCAGGCCTGATAGGGGGCGTGTGCGGCCACGTACTGGTCCGCGCTGGGGCCGTCCCACGAGCCCGCCTGCACCGCCCCCAGCACTCCGCTGAGCTCGGCTGCCGCGGTCGCGTAGTCGGTGCTCAGCGACGTCCACGCGGTGGCGGCGGCCAGCAGCGGCGCGGGGCCGGGGCCGCTACTGAGCAGTGTCGAGTGCACTTCGGGCGGAAACGCGATCCAGATCGGGGCGGTCATCGTCGGGGGCCTTCGGGCAAGGACACGAATACCTCTTCGGTGCATCTCGTGGGTGGGCTGGCGATGCGTACGACCAGAGGTCGGTTGCCGCCGCCGTTTAGTTCCCCGCAATTTCGTTCCGGGGCCAAATGTGGCGAGTCTTTGCGCGGGGCCGGGCCATGCGCAACGATGCAGGGATGCGGTGTGAGATTGCGCGCGAAGCGCTGTCGGCTCGATTGGACGGCGAGCGTCCCCAAGTCCTCGCGCAGCAAGTCGACGCCCACCTCGAATCCTGCCGCAGCTGCCGCTCCTGGTTGATCGGGGCGGCGGTGCAGACGCGCCGGCTGGCTTCGGTGACGCCCGGCGAGGGCCCCGACCTGGTCGACAAGATCATGGCGAGCATCGGCGAGCAGGCCACCGGACATCAGGCCCGGATGCGCTGGCTGCGGTCGCACTACCGGCGCTGGGGCCTGATCGCGGTCGGCCTTTTCCAGGTGGCGATCGCCGCCGCCCAGATCAGCGGAATCGATTTCGGCATGGTGTCCGAGCATATGCACGGCGCGATGTCCGGTGAGCACCTGATGCACGAGTCGACGGCCTGGTTGCTGGCGTTGGGTCTGGCGATGATCGCGGCCGGTGTCTGGCCCGCCTCGGCCTCGGGAGTGGCGGCCATCACCGGTGTCTATTCCGTTGCGCTGCTGGGCTATGTCATCGTCGACGCCTTCGCCGGCGAGGTGACCGCCACCCGCATCGCCAGCCACATGCCCCTGTTGTTGGGCTTGGCGTTTGCGTTGCTGGTGGCGCGGGAACGGGTGGGCTCGCACCGCCGGCGCGGCTCGGATGCTTCGGACGACGCACACTTTCCCGCCTGGGCGGCGGACTCACCCAGCGGTCGGCGGCGTGGGCATCTGCGGCCCATCAACCATGCCGCCATCGACCCCACCGCATCGTCTACGACGGGCCGTCGTAGAATCGGAAAACTCGCACAACAAAGGTGGTTGGGCATGATCGCGCCGAGCGATGACGAGGCCGTAACCGAGCTCGCGTTGTCAGCCGCGCGCGGAAACGCGCGAGCGCTCGAGTCGTTCATCAAGGCCACCCAGCAAGACGTGTGGCGGTTCGTCGCCTATCTCTCAGATTCGGGCAGCGCCGACGATCTGACCCAAGAGACCTTTCTGCGCGCCATCGGCGCCATCGAGCGGTTCTCCGGGCGTTCGAGCGCGCGGACCTGGCTGCTCTCGATCGCGCGCCGCGTGGTGGCCGACCACATTCGCCACCTGCAGTCGCGGCCCCGCGCGGCCATGGGTGCCGATCCCGAGCACGTGGTGCGCGCGGACCGGCACGCCCGCGGGTTCGAGGACCTGGTCGAGGTGACCACCATGATCGCCAACCTCAACGCCGAACAGCGCGAAGCCCTTTTGCTCACCCAACTGCTCGGCCTGCCCTACGCCGACGCCGCCGCGGTCTGCGGTTGCCCGGTGGGCACCATTCGTTCCCGCGTCGCGCGCGCCCGCGACGCGCTGCTGGCCGACGGCGAGCGCGGCCACCTAACCGGCTAGCACGAACCCTGTAGCGCGCCAATCCATTCGGCGGCCTCGGCCACCGTGCCGACGGTCGACACGCCGGCCGGTAGCGGCGGGCGCGCCACCATCACCACCGCAACGTTCAGCGCCGCCGCGGCATCCAGCTTCGCGCGGGTCATGTCCCCGCCGCTGTTCTTGGTGACCAGCGCGTCGATGCGGTGGTCACGCAGCAGCGCGAACTCGTCGTCGTAGCCATACGGTCCGCGGGAGAGCACCACCCGGTGACGGCGCGGCAATGCCGAAGGGTCGGGGTCGGTGACCGCACGGATCAGAAACCACGCGTCGCTGCCGGCGAAGGCCCACACGCCCGAGCGCCCGGTGGTCAGAAACACCCGCGAATAGCCTTGCCGGGCAACGGTTTCAGCGGCATCGGTGTCGGACTCGACGACGATAGCGGGGCCCGGGTCCCAGGCGGGGCGCGCCAGGATCAGGTGGGGAATCCGCAATTCGGCGCAGGCGGTGGCGGCGTGCGCCGTCATGGTGGCGGCGAACGGGTGGGTGGCGTCGACGACGGCGTCGATGCGTTCGTCGTGCAGCCAGCGCCGTAGCCCGTCGACGCCGCCGAACCCCCCGATGCGCACCGGTCCGACCGGCAGGGCAGGGTCGGGCACCCGGCCGGCCAGGGAGCTGACGATGTCGATGCGGGGATGCAGCGCTTTGGCCAGGGCGCGCGCCTCGCCGGTGCCGCCGAGCAGCAGGACGCGCATCAGTGCCGGCTCCCCCGCGCCCGCCCGGTCGAGTACAGGTAGCTGTCGGTGAATCCCCCGGCGGTCAGCGCGTCGCCGACGACGATCACCGCGGTCTTGGTGATGCCGGTCCGATGCATCTGCTCGGCGATGTCGGCCAGCGTGCCGCGCAGCACCGCCTCTTGCGGCCAGCTGGCGAAAGCCACGACGGCCGCGGGTGTCTCGGCGCGGTAGCCGCCTTCGAGCAGTTGCGGAACGATGGTGTCGATCTGGGCGGCGGCCAGATGCAGGACCAGGGTTGCGCCGGACCGGGCCAGGGTCTTCAGGTCTTCGCCGGGCGGCATGGCCGTCGACAGGGTCGCCACCCGGGTCAGCGTCACCGTCTGCGCCACCCCCGGGACGGTGAGCTCGCGCTTCAGCGCGGCCGCCGCGGCGGCGAAAGCCGGAACCCCGGGCACGATTTCGTAGTCGATGCCCAGGGCATCGAGCCGGCGGCACTGCTCGGCGAGCGCGCTGTACAGCGACGGGTCACCGGAATGCAGGCGCGCCACGTCGTGGCCGGCGGCGTGCGCCTCGCTGAGTTCGGTGATGATCTGCTCGAGCGTCAGCGGGCCGGTGTCAACGACTTTCGCGTCGGGCGGGCACAGGGCAAGCAGGTCGTCGGGCATGATCGATCCGGCGTACAAGCACACCGGGCAGGATCGCAGGAGCCGCTGACCGCGCACGGTGATGAGGTCGGCCGCGCCCGGGCCGGCGCCGATGAAATACACGGTCACTTGGTCACCACCCACTGGGTGACCGGGTACTGCGGGCGCCAGCCGGTGAATGCGCCCAGCGGCTCACCGTGATAATGCTGGAAGCGTCGCAGCTGGCCGCCCAGGCGCTGATGTGCTTGCGCGAGAACGGCTTCCGATTCGGTGGTGACCACATTGACGACGAGCCGTCCGCCGGCGGGCAGGTTGTCCAGGCAGGCGTCGAGCAGACCGGGCTGGGTCAGTCCGCCGCCGAGGAAGATCGCCGACGGCGGCTCGGCGCCGGCGAATGCGTCCGGAGCCTCGCCGCGCACCTCGATGTCGGCCCCGAAGGCCGCGGCATTGATGTCGAGATTGTGCCTGCGCCGCTCGTCGCGCTCGAATACCACTGCGCTGCAACCGCGCCCGCTCAGGCACCACTCGATGCTGATGCTGCCCGAGCCGGCGCCGATGTCCCACAACCGCTCGCCCGGGCGCGGCGCCAGGGCGGCCAACGTCACCGCGCGGATCCCCTGCTTGGTGATCTGCCCGTCGTGGGTGAACGCGTCGTCGGGTAGTGGCGAGACACGGTCGTCGGGCAGGTAGCGCACGGCAATCACGTTGAGATCGTCGAGGTCTCGGTCACCGGCCCAGTCGCGGGCGGTGCCGTCGCGGCGGTGCTCGTCTGGGCCGCCGAGGCGTTCGAGGACGGTGAATTCGGACTCGCCGCGGCCATGCGCGGTGAGCAGTGCGGCGAGTTCGCTTGGCGTGGACTTGTTCTGCGACAGCACGATCGCTTGGCCGCCGCGGCGCACCGCGGTGCGCGGCTGCGCGGTGACCAGGCTGATCACCTCGGTGTCGTGGACGTTCCACCCCATTCGCGCGCAGGCCAGCGTCACCGAGGACACGTGCGGCAGCACCCTGACGTTGCCGCGGCCGTGCAGTCGGATCAGGGTGCCGCCGATGCCGTGCAGCAGCGGATCGCCGCTGGCCACCACGTGCACGTCGCCCGTGTGCTCATCGAGCAACGTCTGCAGCGCGGGCATCATCGGCGACGGCCATTGTCGTCGCGGCGCGGGCACCGTGTCATCGAGAAGGTCGAGTTGCCGCTGGGAGCCGTAAATGATTGCGGCCCTGCGGAGTTCGGTGCGTGACGCTTCGCCGAGTCCGGGCATGCCGTCGGCGCCGATGCCGACCACGACGATCATGAGCGCCGCTCTGCATGGTCGCCGGCGCGGATCATCGGGGCATCCTGCGCCAGATGAACTGCGGCAGCAGGCGCATCACGGCCGCCGCCGGTCCGAGCGCCCACGGGATCCACACCGTGCGGCGCCCCTTTGCGAGCGCTCGTGCGGTCGCGGCGGCCACTTGGGCGGGTGTGCTCGACAACGGTGCGGGCGACATGCCTTCCGTCATGCGCCCGATGACGAATCCCGGGCGGGCGATCAGCAGGCGGACGCCGGTGCCGTGCAGCGCGTCGGCCAAGCCGCTGGCGAAGCCGTCCAGGCCGGCCTTGGCCGAGCCGTAGACGTAGTTGGCGCGACGCACGCGTGCGCCGGCGATCGAGGAGAACACCACCAGCCGCCCGTTGTCCGCTTTGCGCATCGCGGCGGCCAACTGGGTGAGCAGGCTGACCTGGGCGAGGTAGTCGGTGTGCACGACGGCGACGGCGTGCGCGGCGTCGATTTCGGCGCGGGCCTGGTCGCCCAGGATGCCGAACGCCAAGACCGCAGTGCCGATGGGACCGTGCTCGGCGACGATCGAGGCGACCAGCGGCCCATGCGAGGCCAGGTCGTCGGCATCGAATTCCCGGGTGTCGACCGCCGCGGCCCCGGCGAGTTTGAGCGCGTCGACCTGGTCAGCGAGTTGATCAGCGCGGCGGGCGGCCAGCACCACCGTCGCGCCGGGCGCGAGGAGTCGCGCCAGCTCGATCCCGATCTCGCTGCGGCCACCCAGGATCAGTACTGGACCTGCGCCCGTGTCGTCCACGGCTGCGATTATCACCTGCGCTAGCGTGGGCGGTGATGGCGAATACCACTACCCGGCTCACCGATGACGCATTGGCGTTCCTGTCGGAACGCCATCTGGCGATGCTGACCACGCTGCGAGCCGACAATTCGCCGCACGTGGTGGCGGTCGGATTCACCTTCGATCCCAAGACGCACATCGCGCGGGTCATCACCACCGGGGGTTCGCAGAAGGCGGTCAACGCCGATCGCGGCGGGCTGGCCGTGCTCAGCCAGGTGGACGGCGCGCGGTGGCTGTCGCTGGAGGGCCGGTCCAAGGTCAACAACGACCCCGACGCCGTGCGCGACGCCGAGCTGCGATACGCCCAGCGCTACCGCACCCCGCGCCCCAATCCACGACGCGTGGTCATCGAGGTTCAGATCGAGCGGGTGCTCGGGTCGTCGGATCTTTTGGACCGGGGCGAGTAGGAGCTCGCGGGTTAGGTGGGACCTAGCAGCGGACCGACCAACGGCAACCGAACGCATTTAAACGGGAATCCCGCGATTATTTCCAGGTGGCTGCAAGAGCAAATCGTCATGTTTACGGAGACGGCAAGCTTCAATGAATTCGATTGCCGCCTTTCTGTCGTCTAAGAATTGATCGAATTGGCTCATTGTAAGCTCATAGTACTCGTCGTAGTCCACAATCCCATTGCTTACGGGTATCGACGCGTAATAGCGTCCCGACAGCGACTCAATGCCGATCGCATATCTATCCTCACGTGACAAATAAGTGTCGTTAAACTGCATTAGTACTTCTTCCCTAGACAGCAGGACTTATGCTTCAATGCTGGACCTCAGTTCGCTCGTTTCATTCTTGGATCGGCCCCGGACTTGCTATATCAGCTAACGAAGGTTCCATCCAACGCATCGACCGATCTCGTGCAAGGCTTCCTGGGACAGTTCTGGATGCTTTTCATGGAAACGCCGCAGGATGTCGTTAACGCCTTCCGCTAGCGTCATATCTCCCCATTCGAGCGGCATGCTAACTGCTTCGTGCACCAATTCGGAAACACGCGCGATCAACGATTCGGCTTGCGATTGCCCGTACACCTCTAGCAACTTTTCTTTGTCGATATGAGGAACCGCGGTGTCTCTGATGGCTACGACAATTGCGGCGTTTACGACGGCCGGATCCATCCTCAGCTCCTTCATCGCTCGAAAATCGTTGTTTCAGCACCGGTTTCGGGATCGATGATCACGATCCTGGTGACATTTGGATTGTCCATGAGTCGTGGAAGCTCGACCGCTTGCCACACACCACCGGGGCGAAGATTGGGTCCGATAACCGCGTGGACTTCACCTCGAGCGTTAGCAGCATATGTTTCGGAGACCTTCGACCACCACGCCTCCGCTGCGGGGTCGTCAAAGCTCCACTTCGGTGGCGATATGCCATTTCGCTCCAGCAGGCCCTCCAATGTGGTCCCGCTGCGTGAAGCTGCAAACAGGTCTGCAGATCCATTTCCGCCGGCTGATGATGGCCCGATGCCGACGCCATCGGAAGTTCTGCCCGACCAGAAAAATGCTCCATCCGGAGGCGGGGTAAGAAGCTCCGGGGGCGGCAGCGGATACGGTCCGACGAAGCCATCACCTGCTTGCGGCTCGCCGTTGGTGTCGTGGCCGGGCGGATGGTGCTTGTCCTCTCTCGGCGGACCCCCATCGCCGTCGCCATGCCCACTGGGATCCCCGGGTGGCCCTTCGGGCGGGTGTCCACCTGGCGGACCGCCGTCGCCGGGGCCATGCGTGCCACCGCCACTCGGCGTTGGCAATTCGGTCGGGCGCCCGCCTGGGACCTCGAAAGGGGAACCCGCTGAGGGAGGTGAAGGTGGCGATGGGTGGGGGCCGATAGGCGCGGTCTCAGCGGAAGATCCGCTCGGTGACACGGGCAGCGACGAATGGTCGAGTAGTTGCGGAGTTGCCGACGGCAGTCCGTCGCCCGCCGCCGCCTGCACGGGCGGAAGACGTGGACCGGCGGTCGGCGCCGAAACCGGCTCACGCGGCCCACCCGACGGCTCGGCGACTGGGTCGTGAGCGCCACCGGCCGGCACGGAGACCGGCTCAGGCGGCTGCTCCGCCGGCACCGGCTGCGCCGGCCGCTCCCGGGGGTCCGCACGATCCGGCGTCTGTGCCATCCGGCGGCCCGCACGAACCCACCGCGGTGCCGGCGGAGCAGCCGCCTGAGCCGGTCTCCGTGCCGGCCGGTGGCGCTCACGACCCAGTCGCCGAGCCGTCG
>NZ_LZMG01000125.1:0-6298 GCF_001673615.1 Mycobacterium sp. 1245499.0 | reverse complement strand
CGGGCAGCGGCCGTAACTCCTGGCGGCTGTAGATCAGTGGGCGTGCGCCGGTCGAAACCCGCAGGCGCTCAGTCAGATTCAGCTCCGCGAGCAGCGCCGGCATTTCGGGGCGGCGCAGCACGAATGCCTCGGCGCCCAGATCCATCGGCTGTCCGCCGACCGGCTCGGTGCGCAGCACGCCGCCGAGCCGGTCACCCGGATCGAACAGCGTGATCGCCGCGCCGTCGCCGGCGGCCGCGCGCAGCCGATAGGCCGCCGTCAGGCCCGAAATACCACCCCCCACAACGCAATACGAGGGGGAACTCATAGGGAGTGGACCAGCGACACCAGGTCGGTCAGCACACCGGGATCGGTTTCGGGCAACACACCGTGGCCCAGGTTGAAGACGTGGCCCGCGGCGCCGGCATCGATGGCGCGCCGGCCGTCGTCCACCACCGCGCGCGCCGCGCGTTCCACTACCGGCCAGCCCGCCAACACCACCACCGGATCGAGGTTGCCCTGCAACGCCGTGCCGGGTTGGACGCGGGCGGCCGCATCGGGCAGCGAGGTTCGCCAATCGACGCCCACCACGTTCGCGCCGACCGACGACATCGCGCCCAGCAGTTCGGCGGTGCCGACCCCGAAGTGGGTCATCGGGACGCCGTAGTCGGCCAAGGCGGCGAATACCCGGGCGCTGTGCGGCTGCACGTAGGTGCGGTAGTTCGCCAGGGAAAGCGCCCCGGCCCACGAGTCGAACACCTGAATGGCGTCCACCCCGGCCTCCAGCTGCACCCGCAAGAAACCCACCGTGATGTCGGTCAGCTTCTCCATCAGCGCATGCCAGGTCTCCGGCTCGGCCAGCATCATCGCCTTGGTGCGCGCATGGTTACGGCTCGGGCCGCCCTCGATCAGATAGGACGCCAGGGTGAACGGCGCGCCCGCGAAGCCGATCAGCGGGACGTTGCCCAGCGCGGACACCAGCAGCGACACCGCGTCGGAAACAGGCTGAACCCGTTGCCGCTCAAGCGGTTTGACGGCGGCAACGTCGGCAGCGGTGCGCACCGGTGACTCGATCACCGGCCCCACCCCGGCGACGATGTCCAGGTCGATGCCCGCCCCGAGCAATGGCACCACGATGTCGGAGAACAAGATCGCCGCGTCGACGTCGTGGCGGCGCACCGGCTGCAGGGTGATCTCGCAGACCAACTCGGCGTCGAAGCAGGCCGACAGCATGTCGGTCTGGGCCCGCAGCGCCCGGTATTCGGGCAGCGAGCGACCGGCCTGGCGCATGAACCACACCGGCACCCGGTTGGGTTTGCGCCCGCTCACGGCCGCCAGATACGGCGACTCGGGAAGGTCGCGGCGAGTACTCATCAGCCTCAATGCTGCCATGGGGGCCGATGGCCGGTTGCGTAACATCAACCCGATGCCAGTCAACTACGACGAGTTTCCAAGCCTGCGCCGCGAGCTCGGGGACAACGGGGTGCTGACCCTGGTGCTGGACTCCCCCGGCCTGAATTCGGTCGGCCCGCAGATGCACCGCGACCTCGCCGACATCTGGCCGGTGATCGACCGCGACCCGGCGGTGCGCGCCGTCCTGGTCCGCGGCGAGGGCAAGGCGTTCTCCTCCGGCGGCAGCTTCGACCTGATCGACGAGACCATCAACGACTACGAGGGCCGGCTCCGCATCATGCGCGAGGCCCGCGACCTGGTGCACAACATGATCAACTGCGACACCCCCGTCGTGTCGGCGATCCGCGGGCCGGCGGTGGGCGCGGGCCTGGTGGTGGCCCTGCTGGCCGACATCTCGGTGGCGGGTCGCACCGCGAAGCTGATCGACGGGCACACCAAGCTCGGCGTGGCGGCCGGCGACCACGCCGCGATCTGCTGGCCGCTGCTGGTCGGCATGGCCAAGGCCAAGTACTACCTGCTGACCTGCGAGACGCTGCTGGGCGAGGAGGCCGAGCGGATCGGGCTGGTGTCCACCTGCGTCGACGACGACGACGTGCTGTCCACCGCCAGCCGCATCGCCGAGAACCTGGCGCAGGGCGCACAGAACGCGATCCGGTGGACCAAGCGCAGCCTCAACCACTGGTATCGCATGATGGGCCCTACCTTCGAGACCTCGGTGGGCCTGGAATTCCTCAGTTTCAGCGGCCCCGACGTGCAGGAAGGCCTGGCGGCCCACCGCGAGAAACGTCCCGCGCGTTTTACCCGCTGAGCGCCGTCTGAGCTGCACATATAGCTTTGGTGGAGGTCCGGTAACGGCTTGGTCGCGGCGGGTTTGAAACGCGGCGCGCCTGTCGCGGCGTGTCGGGCTGTGGGTCTACCGTCGATCCCTGTGACCCGTGCCGTGACGACGCAGAACGGTCGGGATGGACAGGAGCGGCGCCAAGTGACCTCATCCGAACCGGCCCCCTTCCGCGAGGCGGTAGCGGCGATGAACGCCGTCGTCGTGCGGCCGGAGATCGAGTTGGGTCCCATCCGGCCGCCGCAACGCTTGGCTCCCCACAGCTACGCCCTGGGCGCCGAGGTCAAACATCCCGACCGCGACATCATTCCCGAACGCTCCGACGGCGACGCCTTCGGCCGGCTGATCCTGCTCTACGACCCCG
This sequence comes from Mycobacterium sp. 1245499.0, assembly GCF_001673615.1. NCBI lineage: Bacteria > Bacillati > Actinomycetota > Actinomycetes > Mycobacteriales > Mycobacteriaceae > Mycobacterium > Mycobacterium sp. 1245499.0. The sequence goes on along the minus strand of NZ_LZMG01000125.1, from coordinate 3,704 downwards.
AGGGGGCCGACGCGTGGGACGGCACCATCCGCATGGTCGCCTACATCCAGGCCGACCTCGACCCCAGTGAGGCGGTTGACCCGCTGCTGCCCGAAGTAGCGTGGAGTTGGCTAGTCGAGGCACTGGAGTCACGTATGGAACAAGTCGTCGCCCTGGGCGGCACCGTCACCGCCACCACATCGGTGCGCTATGGAGACATCTCCGGGCCGCCGCGCGCCCACCAGCTCGAGCTGCGCGCGTCGTGGACCGCGACCTCACCCGCGGTCGGCGGTCATGTCGAGGCGTTCTGCGAGGTGCTGGAGCACGCCGCGGGCCTACCACCCGCTGGAGTCACCGACCTGAGCTCACGGTCACGCGCCTAGCATGGGCGAACCGGCGGCCGACGGGCCGGGCAGCAGCGTGCCCGGCGACGCGGGCACCGACCCGGCGCCCACCCCGCTGCCGCGCCCTTCCGAAGGCGTGCCGCCGATCTCGGTGAGCGTCGGCGACATCGAGGCCGCCGCGCAGCGGCTGGACCGCGGGCACGGGCCGTTCGCGGTGGACGCCGAGCGGGCGTCGGGTTTCCGCTACTCCAACCGGGCCTACCTGATCCAGATCCGGCGGGCCGGCTCCGGCACGGTGCTCATCGATCCGGTGAGCCACGGCGCCGACCCGCGCCAGGCCCTGCGGCCGGTGGCCGAGGTGCTGGGCAGCGACGAATGGATCCTGCACTCCGCCGATCAGGACCTGCCGTGTCTGGCGGAGGTGGGCATGCGGCCGCCGGCGCTGTACGACACCGAACTCGCCGGACGGCTGGCCGGGTTCGACCGGGTAAACCTGGCCACCATGGTCGAGCGGCTGCTGGGCTTCGGGCTGGCCAAGGGCCACGGCGCGGCCGACTGGTCCAAACGGCCGCTGCCCGCCGAATGGCTCAACTACGCCGCGCTGGACGTCGAGCTGCTCATCGAGCTGCGCGCGGCGATCGCCGATGTGCTGGCCGAGCAGGGCAAAAGTGATTGGGCCGCACAGGAATTCGACTATCTGCGCGAGGTGGGTTCGAAAGATCCGAGCGCCGCCACGCGCCGGGACCGGTGGCGGCGGACGTCGGGCATCCATCGGGTGCGCGATCAGCGTGGCCTGGCCGCGGTGCGCGAACTGTGGTTGACCCGCGACCGGATCGCGCAGCGCCGCGACATCGCGCCGCGGCGCATCCTGCCCGACTCGGCCATCATCGACGCCGCCCTGGCCAACCCGACGACCGTCGAGGAACTGGTCGCGTTGCCCGTGTTCGGGGGGCGCAATCAGCGGCGCAGCGCCGCGACGTGGCTGGCGGCGCTGGATGAGGCCCGGCGCAACAAAAACCCGCCCACCGACAGCGAAGCGCCGAACGGCCCGCCGCCGCCGTCGCGGTGGAGCAGGCGCAAACCGGAGGCCGCCGCCCGGCTGGAGGCCGCGCGCTCGGCGCTGTCGGAGGTGTCCGGGCGGGTCCACGTCCCCACCGAGAACCTGGTGTCACCGGACCTGGTGCGACGGCTGTGCTGGGACTGGGCGCCCGCCCCCGATCCGCTCGACGCCGTCGAGAACTTTCTGCGCGCCGGCCAGGCCCGGCCGTGGCAGCGGGAATTGGTGGACCCGGTGCTGGCCAAGGCGCTGCAGGCGCCGGAAGGCACCGAGCCCGCTGAATAGTGGCGATCGCGAGCGCGCCGCAGCCGGGCGAAGCGGGTCGCCACCATCGGCACTAGTCGAGGTGCTCGCGGATCTCCGCTTCGGCGACGCCGCTGCCCAGCGCGGCGACCCAGCCGGTGATGCGGCGGGCCACGTCCTGGTCGGTCAGCGCCAGATCGGACAGCAGCTCACCGCGGGAGGCCTGCTCGTAGAACTGCTGCGGCAGTCCGACGTCGCGACACGGGACGTCGATCTCCGCGCGGCGCAGGGCGGCCGACACCGCCGAGCCGACGCCGCCGTTGACTCCGTTGTCCTCGCACGTGACGACCAGCTTGTGCTGCTCCGCGAGCTCGAGAATGCTCGGCGACACCGGCAGCACCCAGCGCGGGTCGATGACCGTGACGCCGATCCCCTGGTCCTGTAGCCGCCTGGCCACCGCCAGCGCCATCGGCGCGAACGCGCCGACGCCGATCAGCAGCACGTCGTGGTTGCAGCCGCCGGCCGGGACCGCGAGCACGTCAACGCCCGAGGTGCCGGCGCCGCGACGCTCGATCGCCGGGATGTCCTCGCCCACATCGCCTTTCGGGAAGCGCAGCGCCGTGGGGCCGTCGTCGACGTCGAGCGCCTCACCGAGTTCCTCGCGCAACCGGGTGGCGTCCCGGGGTGCGGCCACCCGCATGCCGGGCACGATGCCCAGCATCGACAGGTCCCACATGCCGTTGTGGCTGGCGCCGTCCGCACCGGTGATGCCGGCCCGGTCGAGCACCATGGTGACGGGCAGCTTGTGCAGCGCTACGTCCATCATGATCTGGTCGAAGGCCCGGTTGAGGAACGTCGAATAGATGGCCACCACCGGGTGCATGCCGCCCATCGCCAGCCCGGCCGCCGACGTCATCGCGTGCTGCTCGGCGATGCCGACGTCGAACAGGCGGTCCGGGAACTGCTGCCCGAACGGGGTCAGCCCGGTCGGGCCGGGCATGGCCGCGGTGATGGCCACGATGTCGCGGCGCTTGTGGGCGTAGCCGATGAGCGCGTCGGAGAACGTCGCCGTCCAGCCGGGCCCGGCGATCTTGGTCGCCTGGCCGGTGACCGGGTCGATGACGCCGCAGGAATGCATCTGCTCGGCCTCGTCGTCCTCGGCCGGGGCGAAGCCCATCCCCTTGCGGGTCACCACGTGCACGATCACCGGGCGGCCGAAACCGCGGGCGTGCCGCAGCGCGGCCTCCACCGCGCGCTCGTCGTGGCCGTCGACCGGACCCACGTACTTCAGTCCCAGGTCGGTGAACAGCAGCTGCGGCGACAGCGAGTCCTTGATGCCGGCCTTGACGCTGTGCATCACGCGGTAGGCGAGCCTGCCGACCAGCGGCAGCGCGCGCAGCGCGTCGCGGCCCTTCTCCAGGGCCTGCTCGTAGGCCGGCTGCAGCCGCAGCGAAGCCAGATGATCGGCGACACCGCCGATCGTCGGGGCGTAGCTGCGGCCATTGTCGTTGACGACGATGATGACGGGCCGGCCGGAGGCGGCGATGTTGTTCAGCGCCTCCCAGCACATGCCACCGGTGAGCGCGCCGTCGCCGATCACAGCGACCACGTGCCGGTTGCGGTGTCCGCTCAGCTCGAAGGCCTTGGCCAGGCCGTCGGCGTAGGACAACGACGCGCTGGCGTGGCTGGACTCCACCCAGTCGTGCTCGCTCTCGGCGCGCGACGGATACCCGGACAGGCCGCCCTTCTTGCGCAGGCTTTCGAAGTCGTGGGCGCGCCCGGTCAGCATCTTGTGCACGTAGGCCTGATGGCCGGTGTCGAAGATGATCGGATCGTGGGGTGAGTCGAACACCCGGTGCAGGGCGAGCGTCAGCTCGACCACGCCCAGATTGGGCCCCAGGTGTCCCCCGGTGGCAGCAACCTTGTGAATCAGGAACTCGCGAATCTCGGCGGCCAGATCGCGAAGCTGATGCGCAGAAAGGTGCTGCAGATCAGCGGGCCCGCGGATCTGTTCCAGCATCCAGTCAGTCTACGCAGCGCTGTGGAGAACACTACTGACGAACGTGGCGACGTTCATCGCT
>NZ_LZMG01000124.1:0-895 GCF_001673615.1 Mycobacterium sp. 1245499.0 | reverse complement strand
TGGTGCTCGCGCAGGCACCGGGCGGGCTGTCGTGCTTTCTGCTGCCGCGGGTGTTGCCCGACGGCACCCGCAACCGGATGTTTTTGCAGCGGCTCAAGGACAAGCTCGGCAACCACGCCAACGCGTCCAGCGAGGTCGAATACGACGGCGCGATCGCGTGGCTGGTGGGGGAGGAAGGGCGCGGGGTGCCCACCATCATCGAGATGGTCAACCTGACCCGGCTGGACTGCACGCTGGGCAGCGCCACCAGCATGCGCACCGGTCTGACCCGCGCGATCTACCACGCCCAGCACCGAAAGGCGTTCGGCGCCTACCTGATTGATCAGCCGCTGATGCGTAACGTGTTGGCTGACCTGGCCGTGGAGGCGGAGGCGGCGACCATGGTCGCGATGCGGATGGCCGGGGCGACCGACAGGGCCGTGCGTGGCGACCAGCGTGAGGCGCTGCTGCGCCGGATCGGCTTGGCGGCCAGCAAGTACTGGGTGTGCAAGCGCTCCACCCCGCACGCCGCCGAGGCGCTGGAATGCCTGGGCGGCAACGGCTATGTCGAGGACTCCGGCATGCCGCGGCTGTACCGGGAGGCCCCGCTGATGGGCATCTGGGAGGGCTCGGGCAACGTCAGCGCGCTGGACACGTTGCGCGCCATGGCCACTCGTCCCGAATGCGTCGAGGTGCTCTTCGACGAGCTCGCCGACGGCGCGGGCCAGGACCCGCGCCTGGCCGCCCACGTCGCGCGGCTTCGCGATCAGCTGGCCGACCTGCAGACCATCGCCTACCGCGGCCGCAAGGTCGCCGAAGACATCTGCCTGGCGCTGCAGGGCTCGCTGCTGGTGCGCCACGGCCACCCCGCCGTCGCCGAGGCCTTCCTGACGACCCGGCTCGACCGACAGTGGGG
>NZ_LZMG01000123.1:0-766 GCF_001673615.1 Mycobacterium sp. 1245499.0 | reverse complement strand
TTGGGAAGTACGACGTCAACGTCATCGGAATCACGCTGAGCCGCAATCAGTTTGAGTACAGCAAGAACAAGCTGGCCGGATTGCCGACCAGTCGCAACATCGAGGTGCGGTTGCAGGGCTGGGAAGAGTTCGAGGACAATGTCGACCGGATCGTCACGATTGGCGCCTTCGAAGCTTTCAAGATGGAGCGCTATCCCGCATTTTTCGAACGCGCCTACGAGATCCTTCCCGACGACGGCCGAATGCTGTTGCACACCATCTTGACCTACACGCAAAAGCAGCAGCACGAGCGCGGTGTTTCGATCACGATGAGCGATATCCGATTCGCTCGATTCATCGGCCAGGAAATTTTCCCGGGTGGACAACTCCCGGCGCAGGAAGACATTTTCAAATTCGGCGAGGCGGCGGGCTTCACGATCGAGCGGGTGCAGCTGCTGCAGCAGCATTACGCGCGGACCCTCAACATTTGGGCGGCCAACCTGGAGGCCAATAAGGACAAGGCGGTCGCCATCCAGTCCCAGGAGGTCTACGACCGGTACATGAAGTACCTGACCGGCTGCGCGAAGTTGTTCCGTGCGGGCTACACCGACGTCAATCAGTTCACGTTGGTCAAGTAGGGCGGGACAAGTCGGCCCCGAACGGTGAACCGTTCGGGGCCGATTGCTTTACTGGGCCGGTTACTTCTCCAGCGTGAACTGATTGACGTCGGTGTAGCCCGCACGGAACAACTTCGCGCAGCCGGTCAGGTACTTCATGTACCGGTCGT
>NZ_LZMG01000122.1:0-14382 GCF_001673615.1 Mycobacterium sp. 1245499.0 | reverse complement strand
GCGCCTACGAGAGCTACGTCGCGAGCGTCGATGCGGCCATGGCGGGCACCGTGTGGTGCCACACCCCGTCGGCGCACACCTACTATCGCTCGGGTGGAGGCCGGATCGTGACCGCCTTCCCATACCGCCTCGTCGACTTCTGGCGCGACCACCGTGCGCCGACGGGGTGTGGCACCACACGGTGCCCGCCATGGCCGCATCGACGCTCGCGACGTAGCTCTCGTAGGCGCGCCGCGTCACCTCCACGGCGGAGGCCTGCCGCAGCGCCATCAACTGCAGGCATTCCATCACGTAATGCACCATCACCTCGACACCGAAGTTGTGGCCGGCGCCGTGTCCTGGGCTGTAGTTGGGGGCAGACGAGATGAACAAATTCGGGAATCCGGGCACCATCCCGCCCCGATAGGCCCGGGGGGCGTTGCCCCACTCGTCGGTCAGCTTTTTGCCCTCGCGGCCCCGGATATCCACGGTGGAAAGGAAATCCAGGTGGTAGCCGGTGGCGTAGACGATGACGTCCAGGTCGAGTTGCCGACCGTCGGCCGTGACGATTCCGGCCTCGTTGACCCGGGCCGGTTCGCCGGCCTCGACGTCCACGTGCTCGCGGGCCAGCGCCGCGTAGTAGCCGCCGGGATCGCGGATGATCCGTTTGCCGTAGGGGGCGAAGTCGGGCGTGACCTTGCGGGCGAGGTCGCTGTCCGCGCCGAACACGCGATCGATGTAATCCAGACACATCTGCAGCAACACGTCGTTGGCCGGCGAAATCGACAGGTGTTCGGCCGCCCACTGCGGATCATGCAGGATGACCGGATAGTTGTTGTCCGATGTTCCCCAGTAGGACTTGAGCCGAATCCAGTTGGCGTAGTGCGGCAGTCGGGTGCACAGCCAGCGCTGGTGGGCGGGGACGTCGTCGGAGGCCCGCCGCCGCGGTGCGACCCAGTGCGGCTGGCGTTGGAACACCGTCAGGTGCGCGACCCGGTCCACGCAGGCATCGACGATCTGGACCGCGGTGCAACCGGCTCCGATGATCGCGACCCGCTTACCCGCGAGATCCAGCTCCGGGTCCCACTGCGCGGAATGGATGGAGATTCCCGAGAACCTTTCGCGCCCAGCCAGATCCGGCCAGCGCGGCCGATTGAGATAGCCGGCGGCCGGAATCACCACGTTCGCATAATCGACGTTGCGTGTTCCGTCCGGCCCGACGGAGTGGATCTGCCATTGCCGGCGTCGCTCCTGCCACCGCAACGCTTCGACCACGGCGCCGAATCGGATGTGCTTGCGCAGGTCGTTCTTGTTCGCCACCGATACCAGGTAGGCCTGATATTCCGCACCCTGCGGGTAATAGCTCGACCAGTCGCCGTTGATGTCGCGCGACAGCGAGTAATACGCCGAGGGCGTATCCACCCCGATTCCGGGATACCTGGTGGTGTACCAGGTGCCGCCCACCTCGTCGTTTCGCTCGATGATCAGGTACTCGATGCCGGCGTCCGCGCAGGCGAGCGCCGCGGTGATGCCGGCGATGCCCGCGCCGATGATGACGACCCGGAAACCCGCCGGAAGTTTCGCGGTGCGCGGAAGTACGGGTTGGGAGGCCTGGAACCCGCTCTGCTCGAGGAGCAGTCCGAGATACTCCGGGCCGACCTCTCCGCCCAGCGCGGTGGGCGCCACGCGAGCGAACAGGTCGAGGTCGTCGGCGGGTAGCGCGCCCGCTCGGCGCGGTGCCCCCAGTGCGGTGACGATCTCGTCGATGAGCCGAGCGGCCGTCTCCGGATCGGTGACGCCCGCCTGCTCCGGCGGGTTGGGCACATGGGTGATTTTCGGCCCGAACCGAGCGGCGACGGTCGGGTCCCCGGTCAGCTGCGCCAACACGGCGACGAGCACCCCTGGATCGGCCTCACGCAGGTTGGCCCGCAACTCGCCGACGTCGTGGGGATCGGAGCCCGCCAATCCGGCGTTCTCGGTCGTGACGGGGACACCAGTGCTCATGCCAGCGAGTATCGGTGCGGTCCAGCCCGCTTGGGAGGCCCCTGCCTACTCAGCGGGACGTGGACGACCCGGTTGCGGGCGTTGACGCTTACCGTGACCGGCATGCAGTCCGATGACCTCGACGTCATGATCGAACGGGCACGTAGCCACGGCCTCGGCGATATTCCCCGGCGATCGGCCCGCCGGCACCCGCACAAGATCGCGATCATCGACGACGACATCGTGCTGACCTTCGCCGAATTCGACGGCCTGGTGGACCGGACCGCGGCGGCGTTGCACGACAGCGGTTTTGGGCCCGGGAGCCGATTAGGCCTCTTGTCCCGCAACTGCTGGCAGTACGCCGTGCTGGCGTTCGCGACGGCGCGCGCGGGAGTGGTCTTGGTCCCGATCAACTTCATGCTGACCGCCGAGGAGATCGCCTACATCCTCGAGCACAGTCGGGTCGGCGGCTTGGTCGTCGAAGCAGATCTGACGCCGACCGCCGAACAGGCGATTCGGCGAGGCGGCGTGGTCAGAAGCAAAGTCGCCCTGGTGCCGAGGGGACACCGGGGCGTGCCCGGGTGGGCGGACTTCGCCCAGTGGCTGACGACCGACGCATCGGTCCCGAACCCGCACATCGACGACGACCAGCCAGTGCGGCTGATGTACACCAGCGGCACCGAATCGCGCCCCAAGGCCGCCATCCACACCAGCCGCAGCCTGATGTGGCAGTACGTCAGCACGATCGTCGCCGGCGAAATGTCGCACGACGACGTCGAAATCCATTCGCTGCCGCTGTATCACTGTGCTCAGCTGGACAACTTCCTGGCCACGGATGTCTACCTCGGCGCGACCAGCATCATCCTGCCGCGCCCCGATCCCGAAGCGGTGCTGCGCACGATCGAGCGCTACCGCGTCACCAACTATTTCGCTCCCCCGACCGTGTGGATCTCGCTGCTGCGCTCACCGGTCTTCGACCGGGTGGACCTGTCCAGCCTGCGCAAGGGCTACTACGGCGCCTCGGCGATGCCCGCGGAAATCCTGCGCGAGATCCGCGAGCGGCTGCCCAACCTGCGGCTGTGGAACTTCTACGGCCAGACCGAGATGGCCCCGCTGGCCTGCGCTTTGGGTCCCGACGAGCAGGATGCCCACGGCGGATCGGCCGGTCGGCCGGTGCTCAACGTGGAAACGGTGATCCTCGACGACGACGACAACCCCCTCCCCGCCGGGGTGGTCGGCGAGATCGCCCACCGCAGCCCGCATTTGACGTCGGGCTACCTCAACGACCCGGAACGCACCGCGGCGGCGTTCAAGGGCGGCTGGTTCCACTCCGGTGACCTCGGCTACTACGACGAACACGGACTGCTGCACGTCGTCGACCGCAAGAAGGACATGATCAAGACCGGTGGCGAGAACGTGGCCAGCCGCGAGGTCGAGGAAGTTTTGTACCGCCACAACGGAGTCCACGAAGTCGCCGTGTTCGGCCTGCCCCACCCGGTGTGGGTGGAGGCGGTGGCGGCCGCCGTCGTTCCGCGCGACGGCACCACCCTCACCGAGGACGAACTGTTGTCTCACTGTCGCGCGCACCTGGCCGGATTCAAGGCACCCAAACGTGTCTTCTTGGTGGATGCGCTGCCCAAGAACCCCAGCGGAAAACTGCTCAAACGGCTGCTGCGGGAGCGCTTCGGTGTCGAGCAGCACGCGTTCAGTTGATCTCGAAGCAGCGCTGCTCACTACAGTTGCCCACATGAGCTCACCTCTGCCGCGTCTGGTGCCACCCGCCAGCACCGACGCCGCTACGACCGAAGAGTTGCGCGACGAGGTGCGCGACTTCCTCGCCGATCAACTGGCGGCGGGCGCGTTCACCCCGTCGGTCGATGCCTGGCTGACGGGGTGGGACGAGACCTTCACCGCCGCGCTCGCCGGGCGTGGCTGGCTGGGCATGACGGTGCCGCCCGAATACGGCGGACACGGGCGCTCTTTCATCGAGCGATTCGTCGTCACCGGGGAACTGCTCGCGGCGGGCGCGCCGGTGGCCGCGCACTGGATCGCCGACCGCCAGATCGTGCCCTCGCTGCTCAAATACGGCACCGAAGAACAGAAGCGAAAGTTCCTGCCCCGCATCGTGCGCGGCGAGTGCTACTTCGCCATCGGGATGAGTGAGCCGGACTCGGGCTCCGATCTGGCCAGCGTGCGCACCCGCGCGACCCGCGTCGACGGCGGCTGGTCACTGACCGGCACGAAGGTCTGGACTTCGGGCGCCCACCTCGCGCACGCGTTCATCGTGCTGGCACGCACCGCGCCGGTGGACCCGGCGCATCGGCACGCCGGACTGAGCCAGTTCATCGTCGACCTGCGCGAGCCCGGCATCGAGATCCGGCCGATCGTATCGATGAACGGCGCCCACCACTTCAACGAAGTCGTCCTGGATTCGGCGTTCGTCCCCGACGCCATGGTGTTCGGTGAGATCGGCAACGGCTGGCAGCAGGTGACCTCCGAGCTCGCCTTCGAACGCAGCGGACCCGAGCGGTTCCTTTCCACGTTTGTCCTGCTGGCGGCCTGCGCGGATCGCATGGCGGCCAACACCATTCCCCGCGATCCGGACCTGGGGCGACTGGTGGCGCGCGTTGCCGGCCTGCATCAGATGTCCACCGCGGTGGCCGGTGCGCTGGAACGACACGAGCCCGCGGACCTACCCGCCGCCGTGGTCAAGGTGCTGGGCACCGTCACCGAAGGCGACATCGCGGAATTCGCGGATTCGCTGGACTCCCCCGATCCGCTGTACGCCCACCTGGCACGCCAGTCCGTGGATCAGCGGCCCGGCTTCACGCTGCGCGGCGGCACCAACGAGATCCTGCGCGGCGTCATCGCGCGCGGATTGGGCATGCGATGAGCGCCGGGCCGCCGGTCGACGGGGCACTCGTCGACATGATGCGCGCGGTCTTCGCCGATCATCGTGACAAGCATCCGCCCACCACACCGATCCGGCGGGATCCGGACCTGTGGCGGCACCTCGACGAGCTCGGCCTGGTACGCCTGACCGGTCCGGAGCAGCGCGGCGGCAGCGGGGCCGGCTGGTATGAAGCGGCCGAACTCCTGGCCGCGGCGGTTGAGCACGGTGTCCGAATCCCGTTGGCAGAACACGATTTATTAGCATGCTGGCTGCTGGAAACCAGCGGAATACCCACCGACGGCGCGGTTCGGACCGTGTGTGTGCTCGACAACCAGGGCGGCGCGACCGAGGTGCCGTGGGCCGCCTCGGCCGACCGGATCGTGGTCGTCTGGCGAGCCGAGGGTGGACGCCACGTCGCCGACGTCGCCGCCGGCCGACTCACGATCACCCCGGGCACCAACCTGATCGGCGAGCCTCGCGACACGGTGGTCGCCGACCCGGCGAGCCTGCAAGGCGTCCCCGTCACCGCGGCCGTGCTCACCCAGCTGCGGCTGAAAGGCGCCCTGGTGCGGTCCATCCAAGTCAGTGCCGCCTTGGACCGGATCCTGCAGATGTGCGTCGAGCACGTGAGGGCACGGGTCCAGTTCGGCCGCCCCCTGTCCAAATTCCAGGCCGTGCAGAACCTCATCGCCGATATCGCCGCGGAGGCCGCGCTCGCCCGAGCGGCGACCGAGGCCGCGCTGCACGCCGCGGTCGTCGGTGCATGGTCGACACCCAACCTGAATTTCCTTGTCGCCGCGGCGCGGTCGTGCGCCGGCCACGCGACGTCGGTGGTGGTGCGCAACGCCCACCAGGTACACGGCGCGATCGGCACCACCCGTGAGCACCGCCTGCACGAATTCACCCGGGCGGCGCTGGCCTGGCGTTCGGAGTTCGGCTCGCTGCGGTATTGGGACGAACAGGTCACCGACGCCGCGCTGTACGCGAGCGCCGGTGACCTGTGGGGCCTCATCACCGGCTGAACCCCACACCGTGTTCCACTGACCGGGCATCCGAGGTGTCGGCGAGGGCATCCCGGAGTTGACTGACGCCATGAGCAACGACATCACGCTGCCGGAATTGCAGGAGTTCATCGCGTCCTTCTGGTACCACTACGACGAGGCCGACTACGACGCGCTGGCGGCGAGCTACGCCGAGGACGTGCGCTACCTGACCCGAAGCGATTCCGGCGCAAGCCCTTTCGAAGAACTGATGTCACCGGAGCTCACCGGTCGCGACGCGGTGCTGGAATGGCTGTCGGAGCACCGCAAGCAGAGCCCGTACCCGTTGCGCCATCACGCTACCAACCTGCACCGCACCGGCTCTGACGGGGATGTCACCCGCGCCCGGTTCTACATCTTCGTCAACCAGATCGCCGACTTCGTGCCGTTCGCGGTGTCCAGCGGGGTGGTCAACGTCGGCGTCCGGCGCGGCGCCGACGGGCTTCAGTTCAGCGAGATGGACGTGATTCTGGACGCCACCAACTCGGTGCTCCTCGCGGAACTGCACGCCGAAAGCCGCACCGGCTCATAGCAATGAACGCACAGCAGGCCTTCGGGGGCGGAATCGCGGTGATCACCGGCGCCGGATCCGGTATCGGCGCCGGCCTGGCCCGGTACGCCCGCCGGCTGGGCATGACGGTGGTGCTGGCCGACATCGACGGGAACGCCGTCGCCGCGCTGCGCGACGAACTGTCCGCGGGAGGCGGCGCGGCCCACGACGTCATCTGTGACGTGCGCGATCCCGGCGCCGTGCAGGACCTCGCCGACCGCACCTATCACGACGTCGGTCCGGTGCGCCTGCTGGTGAACAACGCGGGCATCGAACAGTTCGGCTACCTGTGGGACACCCCGGTGACCAACTGGCAGCGCGTGATGGACGTCAACGTCAGCGGTGTCTTTTACGGCGTGCGCGCGTTTCTGCCCAAGATGATGGCCGCCGACGAACAGGCCTGGGTGTGGAACATCGCATCGGTGGGCGCGGTGGTGGCGATGCCGCTGCAGACGCCCTACATCGTGAGCAAGCACGCGGTGCTGTCCTTGACCGAGTGCCTGCATCTCGAGGTGCAGGCCACCGGACACGACCATCACATTCAGGTCCAGGCCGTGCTGCCCGGGCCGGTGCGCTCCAACATCTTCGAGTCCGCCGGCGGCGTCGATCCGGGGGCGGCCAGTGACGCGGCCGCCGCCGAAACCCACCGGTCGAGCATGCTCGGCATCAAGGCCGCGTCCATGGATCCGCTGGAGGCCGCCGAGGCGATCTTTCGGCAATCCGCGCAGGGCCGGTTCTACCTGCACACCCATCCGGACAGCGTCGGTGCGGCGATGGCCGAGCGGGCCAACGTACTTGCCGCGCAACGGCCCCCACGACTGCGAACCGAGACGCGGTTCAGCACCGAGGCGCCCTGACGTGACGACGACATGACCTGCTACGCACTGGATCCCGACGCGGCCGCCCGGGTCGCCTCGTTCGGCGAGATCGCTTCGATGCGGCAACGGAGTCTGGCGGCGCTGCGTGCCGGGCTGGAGTCCGCGCCGCTGCCCGAGACGATGCCCGAGATGGCCGGCGTCACCGAGACGCTCGCGCCGGGCGCCGCCGGTGGCATCCCCGTCCGGATCTACCGTCCCACAACGGTTTCCGACGCGCCGGTCTTGGTGTATCTGCACGGGGGCGGACTGGTGATGGGATCCAACCACTCGTTCGAGCCGCTGGCGCGTGAGCTCGCCGCGGCGTCAGCGGCCACCGTCGTGGCCGTGGACTACCGGCTGGCCCCGGAGGCAGCGCCGCCCGCGCAGTTCGACGACGCCTACGCCGCCACCGAGTGGGTGTCGCGCAACGCCGGCGAATTGCGCGTCGACGCCGACCGGCTCGCGGTGATCGGCGACAGTGCCGGTGGCTCGCTCGCGGCGGCGGTTGCCTTGGCCGCGCGCGATCGCCACGGACCGCCCATCTGCGCGCAGGCGCTGCTGTATCCCGGCTTGGACCGCGACATGACCGTTGCCTCAGTCACTTCGATGCCCGACGCGCCGCTGCTCACCCGCGACGACATCGACTACATGCACGAGCTGGTCGACGCCGGTGCCGGGCCGCCCACCGACCCGTATCTGGTCCCGGCGTATGCGGCCGACCTCTCGGGCCTACCGCCGGCGATCGTGGTCACCGGAGGCTGCGACCCCATCCGGGACTGGGGTGAGCGCTACGCGGACCGGCTCCGCGACGCCGGCGTGCAGACCACCGTCACTCGTTATCCCGGCATGTACCACGGCTTTCTGATGCGCTCGGACGCGACCGCGCGGGGCCGGCTGGCCGTCGCGGAGATCGGAGCGCTGCTGCGGGCCAAGTTCGCGAATCCGCTTCGGTTTGACGTCCCGATCACCGGACAGCGGTCCGCCGCATCGCGATAGCGCTGCGCACAATCAACCGACCCTGACCGTAAAGGAGACAGCTGATGCTCACCGACGAGCGCCGGATGGAGCTTTCCGACGCGTTGCGGCCGGCGGGGCCGCCCCGCGAGATCGACAACGTGTACACCGACGACCAGCGTGAGCGCCTACTCGACGTGGTGCGCACCGAAGGCCCCTGGCGACTGATCATCGCCCAGCACTTCGCGTCGGCCGACGAGTTGATGGCGACGATGAGCGGCATGTTTCCCGAAGGGTTCACCCCCTCGCTCGATTTGTTCCTGACGCCGACGTTCCGCGGTTACCTCGCCAACTACGGCGCGGTGCTCTACCCGCAACTGCACGACTGCTTCTACAACGAGCGGTTCCTGGAGATGGCCAAGAGCTACTGGAACGCCGAATACGCCAAGCCACAGTTGATGCTGTTCAACATCAATGGCCCGTGCGCCAACCGCGATCCCGGCCACCTGGATTCGCCGAGCTTCCGCGGCGTGCGCCACGAAAACGCCCCGACATGGCTGACCAGCGTCATGGGTAAGTCGGGTCTGTTCGGCGACTACCTGATCAAGATGGCACAGGTCATCACCTGGTTCTCCCTCGACGCCGGCAGCGGCTTCACGTACTGGCCGCACGGACCGCTCAAAGCGCCGCAACGCATCCTGCCCCCGATCAACAACCGCGGCGTGGTGGTGCAAAACGAGATGATGGTGCACCGTGGTGAGGCGAATGGCCCTCTGGATCAACAGGTTCCGGCAGGCCTGGGCTTCGACACCGTGTTCGCCGGGGACCCCGCCAGCCGCGAGCATTGGTTGCTGAAGAACGGCGCGGACGTGATCGCCCGGCATCACACCGACGAACTCCGGTTCCTGGTGCACTGGTCGGCCGAAGTGTTCGCCGACTACGACGAGCTGAAAAAGAACATGGACGGTTCGGATGACCTGACCGTCGCGAAGGCCATCGACATCATGGTCGACGACCTCAAGACCAAGGGCGTCACGCTCGACATCCCCAGCGAACCGCTGCACGATCCGGCGTTCATCAGCGCGCTCAACGCCGCCTACGACCTGGGCGGCCCTGCCGTGTACCCGGAGGACGCCCCGGTCAGCGCCCTCCAGCCGGCATGACGAAAAGGGCCGCACTGATGGATCGTTTCGCCGATCGGCGGGTCATCGTCACGGGCGCCGGCTCCGGCATCGGGCAGGCCACGGTGGCGCGCCTGCTCGACGAGGGGGCCACCGTCGTCGCCTACGACATCGCCGCGGACGGGTTGACCCGCACGGCGGCCGCCGCCGACGACGCGGGCAGCGGCAATCGCCTCACCACCGCCGTTCTGGACATCTCGGTCGAGGAGGACGTCATCGCCGCCGTCGATACCGCGGTGGCCGACTTGGGCGGCCTCGAGGTACTGGTGAATGTCGCTGCCGTGCAGACCTGTTCGCACACTCATGAGACCACTCTGGCCGATTGGAACCGGACGCTGGCGGTCAATCTGACCGGCACGTTCCTGATGACGCGCCAGGCGCTACCGGCGCTGCTTGAATCCAGGCGCGGCGTGGTGGTGAACTTCACCTCCACCGCGGCATCGTTCGCCCATCCCTACATGGCCGCCTACGCCGCCAGCAAGGGCGGCATCCTGAGTTTCACGCACTCGCTGGCGCTGGAGTACTCCAAGCGGGGGCTGCGCGCGGTCAACATCCAACCGGGCGGCGTCTCGACGGCACTGGCCAACAGCACGCTGGACAAGATGCCCCAGGGGTATGACCTCGGCCTGTGGGCCAAGCAAACTCCGCTGCTGCACGGCAAAGACAGCGAAATACTCGGCGACGCAAGCGCGGTGGCGTCGGTGATCGCGATGGTGGCCTCCGACGACGGTGCGTTCATCACCGGCACGGAGATTCGCGTCGACGGCGGCGCGCACGCCTGACATGGTTGCTGATCGATTGCAGGACCTATGCGACGAGCGCGACGTGCAACGCGCGCTGATCCGGTTCGCCCGGGCCATGGACGACCGCGATTGGGCGGTCATGGCCGAAATCCTCGCCGAGGATGCGCAAGGGGATCTCGGGACGGGACGGCTACAAGGACGCGCGGCGATCATCGGATTGATTCGCGAGTTCCTCGACAAGTGCGGCCCCACCCAACATTTCTTGGGCAACGTCATCGTCGACGTCACAGGAGACACCGCGGCCAGTCGCGCCTATGTCCGCGATGTGCACCTGGACGCGACGGCTGATTCGACGACGCGGTTCTACACCATCGGCGACTACCACGACACGTGGCGGCGCCGCCCGGACGGATCGTGGTGTTTGACGAAACGGATCAAGGCCAACCGCGCTTACGTCGGAACACTCGACGTGTTCGGTGCGTGACGGCCGCCGCCGACACTCAGGCGTCGACGATCGCCAATTCTCCCGTAGCCACCGCGAACTGGATCGACTCCCGCAGCGCGTCACAGGCCAGGAACGGCCCGCGGTGATGGCCGGCCAGGCGGTCGGCGTCGCGGCGCTCGATGCAGCGCGCCGAAGCACCTGCGTCCCACTGCACGCTGGTCTGGTTCCAGCTGCTCTTGCGGGCCAGCACCCGCGCACCGCAGTTGCGGCACGTCACCGGCGCCATCGGCATCTGGTCGAGTCGATTGTCCTCGCGCAGAAACGGTTCCGCAGACATCAGGCCTGGGCCGCCATGTTGGCCTCGACCTCTTTCATCCACGCCTCGTAGGGGCGGGTGGTGTCGAGCTCGAACTCGAAGCGGTCCACCATGTCTGGCTGCACGTCGGCGGCGTCGACGTAGAACTGCTGATACCAGCGGCGCAGCTGATAGACCGGACCGTCCTCTTCGACCAGCAGCGGGTTGTCGATGCGGGCCTTATGCCGCCAGATCTCGACGTCCTGCTCGAAGCCGAGCTTGACGTAGTCGCCAAGGGTGATCGCGGTCTGCATGGCCTGATCGTCGGGCAGCGTGTCCGACTTCTTGACGATGATGCCGTATTGCAGCACAAAGGAATTCGAGTCAATCGGATAGTGGCAATTGATCAGGATGGTCTTGGCGTCGCCATGCTCGTAGTGATAGGTCAGGTCGTCGATCATGAACGAGGGGCCATAGTAGGACGCCACGGACGTCGTGCCCAGCATCTGCGATCCGGTGCCACCCATGTCGGGCCGGCTTCCGCCGTTCATGTACTGCGTGGCCACATGGCCCTCGAAGATGTTCTTGAAGTACGTCGGCAACGAGCCGTGAATGTAGAAGAAATGCGCCATATCGACGACGTTGTCGATGATCTCGCGGCAATTGCTCCCCACCACCGTGGTGTACCAGTGCCAGTCGGTCCACTGGTCGCTGGTGGCGCCCTCGATGCGCGGGATCGTCACCTCCGGCGGCGGCGGTTTGCGCTCCGGGTCGTTCCAGACGAACAACATGCCGTCCTGCTCCAGCGTGGTCCAGGCTTGCGTGCGGGCCAGTTTCGGGGTGCGCCGGCTGTAGGGCACCTGCTTGCAGCGCCCGTCGCCGCCCCACCGCCAGTCGTGGAACGGGCAGGCGATCTCGTCGCCCTTGACCTCGCCCTGGGACAGGTCGCCGCCCATGTGCCGGCAGTAGCTGTCGAGCACGTTGATGGCGCCGTCTGCGCTGCGGAAGACGACGAGTTTCTGCCCGAAGGCGTTGATCGCGTGCGGCTTGCCGTCCCCGAAATCCCTCAGCAGGCCCAGGCAGTGCCAGCCGCGGGCGAACCGCGTCGGGGCGGCCTGCGCTTCGATCAGGCGGACTTCGTCGGCCTCGGTTTGCGACGTCATAGGGCTGATTAAACTCGCCGCGGCCCGCCCGCGGGACCCCTTGTTCCACTGATCAGGATGGCTCGTCCCGCCGGGCGAGGTTGCGACCTACCGTTGCGGGCGTGAGGACGCACAGCGCGACGATTCCCGCCGGGCTTCCCGTGGCCGACACCTGCGTCGACCTGCTCGTCGTCGGGTCCGGCACGGGCTTGGCCGCGGCGCTGGCCGCCCACGAGTTGGGGCTGTCGGTGCTGATCGTGGAGAAATCCTCGTACGTGGGCGGCTCGACCGCCCGTTCGGGTGGTGCGCTGTGGCTGCCGGCCAGCCCGGTGCTGACGCAGGCGAACGCCGGTGACACCGCCGAGCGCGCCGGCGCCTACCTGGACGCGGTGGTCGCGGGGTCCGCGCCCCCGCAGCGGTCCGCCGCGTTCGTCGCGCACGTGGCGGCGACCGTGGACATGCTGCGCCGCACCACTCCGCTGCGGCTGTTCTGGGCCCGCGACTATTCCGACTACCACCCCGAGGAACCGGGCGGCAGCGCCGCCGGCCGCACGTGCGAATGCCGCCCCTTCGACACCTCGCAGCTCGGCGACTACCGCACCCGGCTGGAGCCCGGCCTGATGGAGGTCACCGTCCCGATGCCGACGACGGGCGCCGACTACCGCTGGATGAACCTGGTGGCCCGCATGCCGCGCAAGGGAATTCCCACCTACGGCAAGCGACTGGCGCAGGGCGTGGGCGGCCGCCTGCTGGGCCGGCGCTACGCCGCGGGCGGACAGGGCCTGATGGCCGGGTTGTTCACCGGGGTGCTGCGCGCCGGCATCCCGGTGTGGACCGGCACCGCGCTGGCGCGCCTCGCCCGCGAGGGCGACCGCGTGACCGGCGCCGTCGTCGAGCACGACGGGCGCGAGGTGACGATCACCGCGCGGCGCGGCGTGGTGCTGGCGACCGGCGGTTTCGACCACAGCATGGACATGCGCTGGAAATTCCAATCGGAATCGTTGGGCGCCAACCTCAGCCTCGGCGCCGCCGCCAACACCGGCGACGGGATCCGCGCGGGACAGGAAATCGGCGCCGGCATCGACCTGAGGGACCAGGCGTGGTGGTTCCCCGCGGTCGCGCCGCTGCCCGGCAAGGCACCGGCGGTGATGCTGGCCGAGCGATCGCTGCCGGGCTGCCTGATCGTGGATCAGCATGGGCGCCGGTTCGCCAACGAGGCGACGGACTACATGTCGTTCGGGCAGCGATTGCTGCAGCTGGAGCGCTCGGGCAGCCCGGTGGAGGCGATGTGGATCGTCTTCGACCAGCAATACCGCAACAGTTACGTCTTTGCCGCCGAACTCTTTCCGCGGATGCGCATCCCGCAGACGTGGTATGACGCCGGCATCGCGGTGCGCGCGGACAACCTCACCGACCTGGGCGCCCGGATGGGTGTTGAGGTGTCGGAGTTCTTTGCGACCATGACCCGCTTCAACCAAAACGCCGCTGCCGGTGCGGATCCCGACTTCGGCCGCGGTCGCAGCGCCTACGACCGCTACTACGGCGACCCGACCGTGAAGCCGAACCCGAACCTGCGGCCGTTGGTCAACGGCCCGTTCTACGCGGTGAAGATGGTGCTGTCCGATCTGGGCACCTGCGGTGGACTGAAGACCGATGAGCGGGCGCGGGTACTGCGCGAGGACGGCGCGGCGATCGCCGGGTTGTATGCCATCGGCAATACCGCCGCCAACGCGTTCGGCACGACGTACCCGGGCGCCGGCGCGACGATCGCGCAGGGGCTGGTGTATGGCTACATCGCAGCCAGGGAGGCGGCCAGGGCGGCAGGTGGCCACCAGGTCTAGTCGCATCGTGTGCGGCGGTCATTCCGACCCCGGGCTGGCGTCCTCGTCGTCGTCTCCGTCGCGCAGGAGCTTTTCGGGGTGGTGGAAGGTGTTGGTGCGGGGTTGGCCGGTGTCGAGGTGTGGGGGTGGGATCCATTGGGTGTCGCCGTGGGTGTTTTTGCGGGTGGTCCAGCCGCCGGGGCGTAGTAGGCGGTGGTGGGGGCCGCAGGCGAAGGTGAGGTTGTTGACGTCGGTGGTGTGGCACTTGCTGTAGTCGGTGACGTGGTGGACTTCGCAGTAGTAGCCGCCCACGGTGCAGCCGGGGCTGCTGCAGCCGCGGTCCTTGGCGTACAACACGATTCGTTGGCCGGGTGAGGCGAGGCGTTTGGTGTGATAGAGCGCCAGGGCCTTGCCGTTGTCGAAGATCGCCAAATAGTGGTGGGCGTGGCGGGCCAGGCGGATGACATCGCTCATCGGCAGCAGGGTGCCGCCCCCGGTCA
>NZ_LZMG01000121.1:0-941 GCF_001673615.1 Mycobacterium sp. 1245499.0 | reverse complement strand
CAGCGCGAAGGCCGCGGCCGTGCGTCCGTCGGTGGCATAACGCAAGTTGGGGTGCACCTTCAGCACCGGCCCGGCGTTGACCTCTATCAGGTGGCCGGGCTCGTGCCGATCCGGATAGTTCGGATGGGTGGCGTGCGCCATGTCCGCCGAGGCCAGCAGTGAGTCGGGCAGACGGCGCAGGAAGTCCTCTCGGGTACCGCCGGCCGTGAGCACGATGCGCTCCAGGATGGTGCCCAACAGGTCGGACTGGGCACCGTGGTCGGAGGACGAACCGACCTCCTCGTGGTCGAAGAGCACCAGCACGGGTACGAACGCCCGGGGCGTGGCGGCCAACATAGCCTCCATGCCCGCATAGCAACTGGCCTGGTTGTCCAGCCGGGGAGCGCTCAGCAGGTCGGCGTTGGCGCCGATCACCGTTGAGGGGGTCAGGTCGTGGGTCATCAGGTCGGCGGCCAGCACGCCGGTCGCCGCCACCCCGGCGCGTTCCGCGACGAAGTCGAGGAAGGACGTCGCTGCTGCGCCAACACCCCAGACGGCGTTGACGTGGCGCTGCGGGTCCAGTGTCAGCGATTTGCGGTCCTCGGCCAGGTGAATGGCCAGCTGCGGCACCCGCAGGATCGGGTCGTCGATTCGGACCAGCCGGTGCTCGATCCCGCTGCCGTCATGAACTGACAACCGCCCGCTGATGCCCAGGTCGCGGTCCAGCCAGGAGTTGAGCCACGCGCCGCCGTAGGGCTCCAAGGCGAGCACCCGCCAACCGGCGACCATCCGGTCGGGATGTTGTTTGACCCGCAGGTTCGGGCTGTCGGTGTGTGCGCCGACGATCCGGAAGGGGCCGTCGGCGCCGTCGGAATTCCACGCGACCAGCGAGCCGGCCCGGACCACGAAGTAGCGGCCCGGTTCTTCCGGCCACCGTTGAGCCTCGTTCAGTTCGGTGAACC
>NZ_LZMG01000120.1:0-16474 GCF_001673615.1 Mycobacterium sp. 1245499.0 | reverse complement strand
CCACGAACGCCGGGTCGGGGGTGAAGCCGTCCGGGGCGGCGATCGTGACGTGGATGCCGGCCGTGACCCCGCCGAGCATCAGCGAGTGCGCCATGTTGTTGGCACCGTCTCCCAGGTAGGTCATCTTCAGCCCGCGCAGTGACCCCTTGCGCTCGGCGGGGTCACGGCCGGCATCCACGTCACGATCGCCGCCCCGGACGGCTTCACCCCCGACCCGGCGTTCGTGGCGGCGGCGCGCCGGCGCGCCGAGGACACCGGCGCCTCGGTCACGCTCACCGCCGACGCCGGCGCTGCCGCGCGCGGTGCCGACGTTTTGGTCACCGACACCTGGACGTCGATGGGCCAGGAGGACGACGGGCTGGACCGCCTCACACCGTTTCGGCCCTACCAGATCAACGCCGACCTGCTGTCTCTGGCCGACCCGGAAGCCATTGTGCTGCACTGCCTTCCGGCGCACCGCGGGGAGGAGATCACCGACGAGGTGATGGACGGGCCGGCCAGCGTGGTCTTCGACGAGGCCGAAAACCGGTTGCACGCCCAAAAGGCGCTGCTGGCCTGGCTTGTGGAGCGGCGGTCATGACCCGCTCGAAGAGCGCTCCCGAAACCACCCGGGCCGGCCGGCAGGACCGCATCGTGGCGATCCTGTCCTCGGCGTCGATCAGCAGCCAAAGCGAGCTGGCGGCCCGGCTGGCCGACGAGGGCATCGAGGTCACCCAGGCCACCCTGTCGCGGGACCTGGAGGAACTGGGCGCGGTCAAGCTGCGCGGCGCCGACGGCGGCGTCGGGGTTTACGTCGTCCCCGAGGACGGCAGCCCGGTGCGGGGCGTGTCCGGCGGCACCGCGCGACTGTCCCGGCTGCTGGGCGAACTGCTGGTGTCCGCCGACGCCAGCGCCAACCTCGCGGTGCTGCGCACGCCGCCGGGCGGCGCCAACTATCTGGCCAGCGCGATCGACCGCGCGGCGCTACCGTACGTCGTCGGCACCATCGCCGGCGACGACACCGTCTTTGTGGCCGCCCGAGAGCCGATGACCGGCGCCGAGCTGGCCACCACCTTGGAAAAACTCACGTAAGCGCTTCAAGTATAAGGAGATTGGTTCATGTCAGAACGCGTCATCCTGGCGTATTCCGGCGGTCTGGACACCTCGGTGGCCATCAGCTGGATCGGCAAGGAGACCGGCCGTGAGGTCGTAGCGGTGGCGATCGACCTCGGCCAGGGCGGCGAGGACATGGAGGTCATTCGCCAGCGGGCCCTGGACTGCGGCGCGGTCGAAGCCGTCGTCGTCGATGCCCGCGACGAGTTCGCCGAGGGCTACTGCCTGCCCACCATCCTGTCCAACGCCCTCTACATGGATCGCTACCCGCTGGTGTCGGCGATCAGCCGGCCGCTGATCGTCAAGCACCTGGTGGCGGCCGCCCGCGAGCACGGCGGCAGCATCGTCGCGCATGGCTGTACCGGCAAGGGCAACGACCAGGTCCGGTTCGAGGTCGGATTCGGGTCGCTGGCACCCGATCTCGAGGTGCTGGCGCCGGTCCGCGACTACGCCTGGACGCGCGAGAAGGCGATCGCGTTCGCCGAGGAGAACGCCATCCCCATCAACGTCACCAAGCGCTCACCGTTCTCCATCGACCAGAACGTGTGGGGCCGGGCGGTGGAAACCGGCTTCCTGGAACACCTTTGGAACGCCCCCACCAAGGACGTCTACGCCTACACCGAAGACCCCACGCTGAACTGGAGCACGCCCGACGAGGTGATCGTCGGCTTCGAGCGCGGCGTGCCGGTGACGATCGACGGCAAGAAAGTGTCGGTACTGCAGGCCATCGAGGAACTCAACGCCCGCGCCGGCGCGCAGGGTGTCGGCCGGCTCGACGTCGTCGAGGACCGGCTGGTGGGCATCAAGAGCCGTGAGATCTACGAGGCACCCGGCGCCATGGTGCTCATCACCGCCCACACCGAGCTCGAGCACGTCACGCTGGAACGCGAGCTGGGCCGGTTCAAGCGGCACACCGATCAGCGCTGGGCCGAGCTGGTTTACGACGGGCTGTGGTACTCACCGCTGAAGGAGGCGCTGGAGAGCTTCGTCGCCAAGACCCAGGAACACGTGACGGGCGAAGTGCGAATGGTGTTGCACGGCGGCCATATTGCGGTCAACGGCCGGCGCAGCGCCGAATCCCTGTACGACTTCAACCTGGCCACCTACGACGAGGGTGACAGCTTCGACCAGTCGGCCGCAAAGGGTTTCGTCTACGTGCACGGGCTGTCGTCGAAGATCGCCTCGCGCCGGGACCGGACGTTGCAGGGCCCGGCCGACGCGTGAGCACTCGCGAAGGGTCGTTGTGGGGCGGGCGGTTCGCCGACGGCCCGTCGGATGCGCTGACCGCGCTGAGCAAGTCCACCCACTTCGACTGGGTGCTGGCCCCCTACGACATCGTCGCCTCGCGGGCCCACACCGTGATCCTGTTTCGCGCCGGGCTGCTGACCGAGGAGCAGCGCGACGGACTGCTGGCCGGCCTCGACCAGCTCGCCTCCGACGTCGCCGACGGCAGCTTCTCGCCGCTGGTCACCGACGAGGACGTGCACGGGGCGCTGGAACGCGGACTGATCGACCGGGTCGGGCCCGACCTGGGCGGGCGGCTGCGGGCCGGCCGGTCGCGCAACGACCAGGTGGCCACCCTGTTCCGGATGTGGCTGCGCGACGCGGTGCGCCGGGTCGCCGCCGGGGCGCTCGACGTCGTCGCCGCGCTGGCCGCCCAGGCCGCCGCCCACCCCGGCGCCATCATGCCGGGCAAGACCCACCTGCAGTCCGCCCAACCGGTGCTGTTGGCCCACCACCTGCTGGCCCACGCCCACCCGCTGCTGCGCGACGTCGACCGGATCGTCGACTTCGACCGGCGCGCCGGGGTGTCGCCGTACGGCTCGGGCGCGCTGGCCGGATCGTCGCTGGGCCTGGACCCCGACGCGATCGCCGCGGAACTGGGCTTCGCCGCCGCCGCCGACAACTCCATCGACGCCACCGCATCCCGGGATTTCGCCGCGGAGGCCGCCTTCGTGTTCGCCATGATCGGGGTGGACCTGTCCCGGCTGGCGGAGGACATCATCCTGTGGAGCTCGACGGAATTCGGCTACGTCAAGCTGCACGATTCGTGGTCGACCGGCAGCTCGATCATGCCGCAGAAGAAGAACCCCGACATCGCCGAGCTGGCGCGCGGCAAGTCCGGCCGGCTGATCGGCAACCTGACCGGCCTGCTGGCCACGCTGAAGGCCCAGCCGCTCGCGTACAACCGTGACCTGCAGGAAGACAAGGAGCCGGTGTTCGACTCGGTCGCCCAGCTGGAGCTGGTACTGCCGGCGATGGCCGGGCTGGTGGCCAGCCTGACCTTCGACGTCGAGCGGATGGCCGCCCTGGCTCCGGCCGGCTACACGCTGGCCACCGACATCGCCGAATGGCTGGTGCGCCAGGGCGTGCCGTTCCGGTCGGCGCACGAGGCCGCCGGGGCCGCGGTGCGCGCCGCCGAGCAGCGGTCCGTCGGACTCGACGAGCTGACCGATGACGAATTGGCCGCCATCAGCCCCGATCTCACGCCGCGGGTGCGGGAGGTCTTGACGATCGAGGGGTCGGTGTCCTCGCGTGACGCGCGCGGCGGCACCGCGCCGGCGCGGGTCGCCGAGCAGATCGAAACCGTCCTGGCCAGCGCCGATCGGCTCAAAAGCCGGCTGGGTGGCGGCGCCTGAGATGAGCTTGTTTTCCCTGACGGCCGGGGACATGCAGACTAGACTTCGGGCTCAAAGCGATCCGGTTGAACGCCACGGGCCGGGTCCTCGTCACCAAGGGGTGGGAGAAAAATGAGCGTCGTCGCCGGCGTCTTCGGTGCGTTACCGCCGCACCGATACTCCCAGCGCGAGCTCACCGATTTCTTCGTCAGCATCCCGGAGTTCGAAGGCTACGAGGACATCGTCCGGCAGCTACACGCCAGCGCCAAAGTCGGCAGCCGTCATCTGGTGCTGCCGCTCGAGCAGTACCCCGCGCTGACCGACTTCGGCCTGGCCAACCGGATCTTCACCGAACACGCCGTGAAGCTGGGCTGCGAGGCGCTGTCCGGGGCGCTCGACGAGGCGGGGCTGCGGCCCGAGGACGTCGACGTGCTCATCACCACGACGGTCACCGGCCTGGCGGTGCCCTCCGTGGACGCCCGGATCGCCGCGAAGCTCGGCCTGCGCGACGACGTGCGACGGGTGCCGCTGTTCGGGCTGGGCTGCGTGGCCGGCGCCGCGGGGGTGGCCCGCGTGCACGACTACCTGCGCGGCGCGCCCGACGCCGTCGCCGCCCTGATCTCGGTCGAGCTCTGCTCGCTGACCTATCCCGGATACACGCCGTCGCTGGCCGGCATGGTCGGCAGCGCGTTGTTCGCCGACGGGGCCGCGGCGGTGGTGGCCGTCGGCGAGCGTCGTGCCGAACGGTTGGCCGCCAGCGGGCCCAGCATCCTCGACTCGCGCAGCCACCTGTATCCCGATTCCCTGCGCACCATGGGCTTCGACGTGCGAACCACCGGCTTCGAACTGGTGCTGTCCAAGGACGTCGCCGCCGTCGTGGAGCAATACCTCGAAGACGACGTCACCGGGTTCCTCGGAGCACACGGGTTGACCACCGCCGACATCGGCGCGTTCGTCAGCCACCCCGGCGGCCCCAAGGTGATCGAGGCGATCAACGCCGCGCTCGACCTGCCGCCCGAGGCCCTCGAACTGACCTGGCGCTCGCTCGGCGAGATCGGCAACCTGTCGTCGGCGTCGGTGCTGCACGTGCTGCGCGACACCATGGCCAAGCCGCCGCCGAGCGACAGCCCCGGGTTGATGCTGGCGATGGGGCCTGGATTCTGTTCCGAGCTGGTGCTATTGCGTTGGCACTGATCCTCGTCCGCGTTTTTGCGGTGCGACGGCAGGAAGTATCGCCATGAGTGACACGAGAGGCCGCCTGCCATGAACGGCAACACCGAAGAGCTCGTCCGGGCCCTTCGCCAGTCGCTGAAGGAAAACGAGCGGCTCAAGCGCGAAAACCGCCAATACCTGGGCGCGGCAACCGAACCGGTGGCGGTGGTGGGCATGGGCTGCCGGTATCCGGGCGGAGTGAATTCGCCAGAGGCTTTGTGGCAGATGGTCGTCGAGGGGCGCGACGTGGTCTCGGAGTTCCCCGCCGACCGCGGCTGGAACCTGACGGGCCTGTTCGACGACGACCCCGACGCCGTCGGCAAGTCGTACGCCCGATGCGGCGGATTCCTCTCGGACGTCGGCGATTTCGATGCCGCGTTCTTCGGCATCGCGCCCAGCGAGGCGCTGGCGATGGACCCGCAACAGCGCTTGCTGCTCGAGGTGTCCTGGGAGGCGTTGGAGCGGGCCGGAATTGACCCGGCCACCCTGCGCGGCTCGGCGACCGGCGTGTTCGCCGGGATATTCCACGGCTCCTACGGGGGCCAGGGACGGGTGCCGGGCCACCTGGAGCGATACGGCCTGCGCGGCTCGACGCTGAGCGTGGCCTCGGGCCGGGTGGCCTATTCGCTGGGGTTCGAGGGCCCGGCCGTCTCGGTGGACACGGCGTGTTCGTCGTCGTTGGTGGCTTTGCACCTGGCGGCGCAGTCGTTGCGTTCCGGCGAGTGCGATCTGGCGCTGGCCGGCGGCGTGACGGTGATGGCCACCCCGGCGATGTTCATCGAGTTCAGCCGCCAGCGGGCGCTGGCCGCCGACGGCCGGTGCAAGGCGTACGCGGGCGCCGCCGACGGCACCGGGTTCTCCGAAGGCGTCGGGGTGCTGGTGCTGGAACGGCTGGCCGACGCCCGCCGGCACGGGCATCCGGTGCTGGCCGTGGTCCGCGGATCGGCGGTCAATCAGGACGGCGCGTCCAACGGCCTGGCGACACCCAACGGGCCATCGCAGCAACGGGTGATCCGGGCGGCGCTGGCCAACGCGCGGCTGGACACCGCCGACGTCGATCTGGTCGAGGGCCACGGGACGGGCACCACGCTCGGCGATCCCATTGAGGCCCAGGCGGTTCTGGCCACCTACGGCCAGGACCGGCCGGCCGATCGGCCGCTGTGGCTGGGCTCGATCAAATCGAACATGGGTCACACCTCGGCCGCGGCGGGGGCCGGCGGGGTGATCAAGATGGTGCAGGCGATCCGCCACGGGGTGATGCCCAAGACGCTGCACGTGGATGAGCCGACGCCGCACGTGGATTGGACGGCCGGGGCGGTGTCGCTGCTGACCGAACGGCGGCCCTGGCCGGCCGTGGACCGGCCGCGGCGCGCGGGCGTCTCGTCCTTCGGCATCAGCGGCACCAACGCGCACGTCATCGTCGAGCAGTACGCCGCGGAGCTCGAAAACGCCGCGCCCCCAGGCGATGACGTCATCGTCCCGTGGGTGCTTTCGGCCCGTTCGGGTGAGGCGCTGGCGAATCAGGCCGCGCGGCTGCTGGCCCGCGTGAAGGCCGATCCCCGGGTGCGGGTGCTGGACGTGGGCTGGTCGCTGATCGCGACGCGGTCGCGCTTCGAGCACCGCGCGGTGGTCGTGGGCGCCGACGGCGCGCAGTTGCTGCGCGGGTTGGCGGCCCTGGCGGCCGGCGA
Organism: Mycobacterium sp. 1245499.0; assembly: GCF_001673615.1. Classification (NCBI taxonomy): domain Bacteria; kingdom Bacillati; phylum Actinomycetota; class Actinomycetes; order Mycobacteriales; family Mycobacteriaceae; genus Mycobacterium; species Mycobacterium sp. 1245499.0. The sequence continues at coordinate 9,864 of NZ_LZMG01000120.1, read as the reverse complement.
GCAGGGCGCGGGCCTGGTGGTGGGCCGGGCCCAGCCGATGAGCAAGACGGTGTTCGTGTTTCCCGGCCAGGGCTCGCAATGGGCCGGCATGGGTGCCCAATTGCTGGACAGTTCACCGACATTCGCCGAACACCTGCAGCTGTGCGACAAGGCGCTCGCCGAGCACGTCGACTGGTCGCTGATCGACGTCATCCGCGGGGTGCCGGGCGCACCCGGGTTGGACCGCGTGGACGTGGTGCAGCCGGCGCTGTGGGCGGTGATGGTGTCGCTGGCCGAACTGTGGCGCTCGGTGGGCGTCACACCCGACGCGGTGATCGGCCATTCGCAGGGCGAGATCGCGGCGGCCTACGTGGCGGGCGCCCTGTCGCTGGAAGACGCCGCCCGGGTGGTCGCGCTGCGCAGCCGCTTGCTGGTGCGGTTGTCGGGCCGGGGCGGCATGGTCTCGCTGGCCTGCAGCCTGCCGCGCGCCGAGCAGCTCATCGCCGCCTGGGGTGACCGGCTCAACATCGCCACCGTCAACGGCGTCGCGGCGGTGGTGGTCTCGGGCGAGGTGGACGCCCTGGCGGAGCTGATGCAACGGTGCGAGGCCGACGACATCCGGGCCCGCAAGATCGACGTCGACTACGCGTCCCACTCGGCGCAGGTGGAGGCGATTCGGGACCCCCTCGCCGCTGCGCTGGACGGGCTGGCGCCGCGGCCGTCCGCCGTCACCTTCTTCTCCACGGTCACCGGCGAACCGCTGGACACCGCGGGGCTGAACGCCGACTACTGGTTCCAAAACATCCGCAGCACCGTGCAATTCGAGAAGGCGGTGCGCAGCGCGTGCGATGCGGGCTATCAGGCGTTCATCGAATCCAGTCCGCATCCGGTGCTGATGGCCGCCATCGAAGAGACGATGCCCGACGGCGAGCGGGGGTGCGTCATCCCGTCGCTGGGCCGCGATGACGGCGGCCTGGACCGCTTCTGGCTCTCGGCCGCCGCGGCCCACGTCGCCGGCGTGGCGGTGGACTGGGGGGCCGCGCTGTCCGGTCTCGATGGCCGCCGCGTCGACCTCCCGACGTATGGCTTTGTCCGGCAACATTTTTGGCTTCCTGGCGGGTCGACCGGGTCGCAGGACGTCGCCACCCTGGGCCTGGCCGCGGCCGAGCACGCCCTGCTGGGCGCGGTGGTGCCGCGGCCCGATTCCGGCGGCGTGGTGCTGACCGGCCGGTTGTCCACGGCGGCCCACCCGTGGCTGGCCGATCACGCGGTCGGCGACACGGTGTTGTTCCCGGGTGCGGGGTTCGTCGAGTTGGCCATCCGCGCGGGCGACGAGGTCGGTTGCGGGGTGCTCGACGAGCTGACCATCTCGGCGCCCTTGCTGCTGCCCGCGGCCGGGGGCGTGCGGGTGCAGCTGGTGGTCGGCGCCCCCGACGAGTCGGGCCGGCGGCGGCTGGCAGGGTATTCGATTGACGCGCAGCCGGATTCGGAGTGGGTGCTGCATGCCGAGGGGTTGCTGCGGCCGGGCGCCGTGACACCGGCCGCGGACCTCTCGAGCTGGCCGCCCGCCGGGGCGACCGCGGTGGACGTCACCGACGCCTATGAGCGGCTGGCGCGGCGCGGCTACGACTACGGCGGCGCCTTCAAGGGCCTGCGAGCGATGTGGCAGCGCGGCGACGAGATCTTCGCCGAGGTCGCCGTGCCCGACGATGCCGCCGCCCCCGACGGCGGCTTCGGAATACATCCGGTGCTGTTGGATGCCGCGCTGCACGCGCTCGGCCTCGCCGCCGGGAACGACGACACCGTGCTGCCGTTCTCTTGGCAGGGCGTGTCGCTACACGCGTCGGGTGCGTCGCGGGCGCGGGTCCGGATCGCACCGGCCGGCGCCGGCGCCGTCTCGGTGGAATTGGCCGACGGGGCGGGGCTGCCGGTGCTCTCGGTGCGGTCGTTGGCGATGCGGCCGGTCGCGCCGGGGCAGCTGACGGCGGCGGCCCCCGCCCGCCGACCGCTCGGCGGGGGCCTGCTCGACGTCACCTGGTCGCCGGTCGCGTTGGGCTCCGGTGGCGTCGCCGTGACGCTGTGGGAGCCGGGCGATCACGGCGGCGACGTGGTGAAGTCCGTGCACGCCGCGACCGCCGAGATCTTGGCGGTCCTGCAGTCGGAGTTGCGCGACGAGAACGCCGGGGTGCTGGCCGTGCAGACCCGCGGCGCGGTCGCCCTTGCCGGCGAGGATGTTTCGGACCTGGCCGGGGCGGCGGTGTGGGGCCTGGTGCGCTCGGCGCAGGCGGAGCAGCCGGGCCGGGTGGTCCTGATCGACTCCGACGGCTCGGTCGATGTCAGCGCGGTGATCGGTTGCGGCGAGCCGCAAGTGGTGGTTCGCCAGGGCGTCGCCTATGCGGCGCGATTGCGGCCGGTGCGCGCCGGTTCCGCGGTCGAGTTGCCCTCCGCGGGTTGGCGATTGGACGCCGGCGGCGAGGGTACCCTCGAGGACCTGGTCGTAAGCCGTTGCCCGCACCCGGAATTGACCGCCGGGCAGGTGCGGGTCGCGGTGGCCGCGGTCGGGGTCAACTTCCGCGACGTCCTGGTGGCCCTGGGAATGTATCCGGGCGGAGGCCGGCTGGGTGCCGAGGGCTCCGGCGTCGTCGTCGAGGTGGGCCCCGACGTGACCGGCCTGGCCGTCGGAGACGCGGTGATGGGGTTGCTCGGGGTCGTCGGTTCGGAAGCGGTGGTGGATCAGCGCGTGGTGACGCCGGTGCCGGCGGGGCTGTCGCTGGTCGAGGCCGCGGGCGTGCCGGTGGTGTTCCTGACCGCGCTGTACGGGCTGTCGGTGCTGGGCGGGCTGCGCGCCGGTGAGCGGGTGCTGGTGCACACCGCCACCGGCGGGGTGGGCATGGCCGCGGTGCAGCTGGCGCGGCATTGGGGCGCCGAGGTGTTCGTCACCGCCAGCCGCGGCAAGTGGGACACCCTGCGCGCGATGGGATTCGACGACGACCACATCGGCGATTCGCGCACGACGGAGTTCGAGAAGACGTTCGCGTCCTCGACCGGCGGTGCCGGCTTCGACGTCGTGCTCAACTCCCTGGCCGGCGAGTTCACCGACGCGTCGTTGCGGCTGCTGGCTCCCGGCGGTCGTTTCATCGAGATGGGCAAGACCGACGTGCGGGATCCGCGCGTCGTCGCCGATCAGCACCGGGGTGCGGTGTACCGGGCGTTCGACCTGATGGAGGCCGGTCCCGACCGCACCGCGGCCATGCTGGCCGAGATCACCGAACTGCTGGCGGACGGAATCGTGACACCGTTGCCGCTCAAGACGTTTGATGTCCGCTGCGCCGCGACGGCCTATCGGTACCTCAGCCAGGCGCGCCACATCGGCAAGGTCGCGCTGACCGTCCCGTCGGGTCCCGGTGAGGTGCTCAGCGGCTGCGGCGGTGGCCTGGCCGGGGCCAGCGTGGTGATCACCGGCGGCACCGGCATGGCCGGTTCCGCGCTGGCCCGCCACCTCGTCGAGCGCTACCGGGTGGCCCACGTGGTGCTGGTCAGCCGGACCGGCGACCGGGGGCCCAGGGTCGCCGAGCTGGTGTCCGACCTGCAGCGCTGCGGCGCGCGGGTGTCGGTGGTGGCCTGCGACGTCGCCGACCCGGAGGCCGCCGCACGGATGCTGGCCGGGATACCGGCGCAGTATCCGCTGCGCGGAATCGTCCATGCCGCAGGGATTCTCGACGACGGGCTGATCTCATCGCTGACCCCGGATCGGGTGGACGCGGTGCTGCGCGCCAAGGTGGACGGGGCGTGGAACCTGCACGAGCTCACCCGGCACCTGGATCTCTCGGCGTTCGTGGTGTTCTCGTCGATGGCCGGGATCGTGGGGACCCCGGGTCAGGCGAACTACGCGGCGGCCAACAGCTTCCTCGACGGGCTGGCCGCCTACCGGCGGGCCCACGGATTGCCCGGCCTGTCGCTGGCCTGGGGCCTGTGGGAGCAGGCGTCGGCGATGACCGCGCACCTCGGCGAGCGCGACAAGGCGCGGATGAGCAGGATCGGGCTGGCGCCGCTGTCCACCGAGCAGGCGCTGGCCGCGTTCGACGCCGCGATGCTGGTGGACGCCCCGGTGCTGGTGGCCGCGCGGGTGGACCGCGCCGCGCTGTCCGACAACATCGCCGCGCTGCCCCCGCTGCTGTCCGAGCTCGTCGCCGGCCCGACCCGGCGCGTCATCGACGACACCGACGTCACCGCGTCGACGGCGGGGCTTTCGGCGCGCCTGCACGGGCTGAGCCCCGAGGCGCGCCACCGCGAGCTGGTCGACCTGGTCTGCGCCAACGCGGCGATGGTGCTCGGGGTGCCCAATCCGGCGGACATCAACTCCAGCAGCGCCTTCGGCGAGCTCGGCTTCGATTCGCTGACCGCCGTCGAACTGCGGAACCGCCTCAAAAACGCCACCGGCCTTACCCTTTCGCCGACGCTGATCTTCGACTACCCGACACCCGTCGCGCTGGCCGCGCATCTCGACACCCAACTGGCCGGTGACGCCGGCGATGGTGAACCGCCGAACCTGATGGGTCGCTTCAACGACATCACCCGCGAACTGCAGGCGCTGCTCGGCGCGCCCAACTGGAACGCCGACGACAAGTCGGTGCTGCGGGCCCGCATTCACAACCTGTTGGCCGCGGTTGCGCCGAGCCGGCCTTCCGACGTCGAACACCTCGACGACGACCTCGATGCCGCCACCGAAAGCCAACTCTTTGCGATCCTCGATGAAGAACTCGGCCGCTGACCCCCCGCCGCAAGGAGCAACGATGCCGGGCACCTCGCAGCACGTCGACTACCTGAAACGCCTCACCGCGGATCTCAGGCGGACCCGGCGGCGCGTCGCGGAACTGGAGGGCCGGCTCTCCGAGCCCGTTGCGGTGGTGGGCATGGCGTGTCGTTACGCCGGTGGAGTCGAATCGCCGGAAGACTTGTGGGAGTTGGTGATTCAGGGACGCGACACGGTGTCGGACTTCCCGGCCGACCGCGGCTGGGACGTCGAGGGGTTGTACGACCCCGACCCCGACACCAAGGGAAAGATGTACACCCGGCAGGGCAGTTTCCTGGCGGACGCGGGCGATTTCGACGCCGGTTTCTTCGGCATCGGGCCCAGCGAGGCGCTGGCCATGGATCCCCAGCAGCGGATGATGCTCGAGATCTGCTGGGAGGCGTTGGAGCGGGCCGGGATTGATCCCGTCACGCTGCGCGGCTCGGCGACCGGGGTCTTCGCGGGCGTCATCCACGCCGGCTATGGCGGGGAGGTCAAGGGCGAGCTGGAGGGCTACGGGCTCACCGGCTCGACGCTGAGCGTGACCTCGGGCCGGGTGTCCTACGTGTTGGGCCTGGAGGGCCCCGCGGTGTCGGTGGATACCGCGTGCTCGTCGTCGTTGGTCTCCATGCATCTGGCCGCGCAGTCACTGCGGTCCGGGGAGTGCGATCTGGCGCTGGCCGGTGGCGTGACCGTGATGGCCACCCCCGCGGCCTTTGTCGAGTTCAGCCGCCAGCGTGCGCTGGCCCCCGACGGTCGCTGCAAGGTGTATGCCGGTGCGGCGGACGGGACTTCGTGGTCGGAAGGCGCCGGCGTCCTGGTGCTGGAGCGGTTGGCTGACGCCCGGCGGCTGGGGCATCCGGTGCTGGCGGTGCTGCGCGGTACCGCGGTCAATCAGGACGGCGCGTCCAACGGTCTGACCGCACCCAACGGGCCGTCGCAACAGCGCGTCATCCGGGCGGCGCTGGCCAACGCCGGGTTGACGGCCGCGGACGTGGATGTGGTCGAGGGCCATGGGACCGGGACGGTGCTCGGCGACCCCATCGAGGCCCAGGCGCTGCTGGCGACGTACGGGCAGGATCGCGCCGCGGACCGCCCGCTGTGGCTGGGGTCGATCAAATCGAACATCGGCCACACCTCGGCCGCGGCCGGGGTGGCCGGGGTGATCAAGATGATTCAGGCGATCCGGCACGGGGTGCTGCCCAAGACGCTGCACGTGGACATCCCGTCGCCGCACGTGGATTGGTCCGCTGGCGCGGTCTCGCTGCTGACCGATCCGCGGCCGTGGCCCGACCACGGCGGGATACGGCGGGCGGGCGTCTCGTCGTTCGGGATCAGCGGCACCAACGCGCACGTCATCGTGGAGCAGCCCCCCGCGACCCTCGACGAGGATACCGAGCCGGTTCTGGGGACGCCCGATTTGGTTGTGCCATGGGTGCTTTCGGCCCGATCGCCCGAGGCGCTGACGGGTCAGGCGCAACGCTTGCTGGACCGGCTGAACGTCGAGGCGGGCCCGCGGGCGGTGGACGTGGGCTGGTCGCTGGCGACCACCCGGGCGGCCTTCGAGCATCGCGCGGTGCTGATCGGCGCCGACCGGGCCGCCCTGACCGCGGGGCTGGCGGGTTTGGCGGCCGGGCGCCCCGATCCGGCCGTGCTGGTCGGCCGGACCCGGTCGGTGGGCAAGCGAGTGTTCGTATTTCCGGGGCAGGGCTCCCAGTCGCTCGGCATGGGCGCCGAACTGTACCAACGCTTTCCGGTGTTCGCGCAGGCCTTCGATGAGGCCATCGCGGCGGTGGACGCGCACACGCGGTTGCCGCTGCGCGAGGTGATCTGGGGCACCGACCCGCAGTTGTTGCAGAGCACCGAATTCGCCCAGCCGGCACTGTTCGTGGTGGAGATCGCGTTGGCCGCGCTGTGGCAGTCGTTCGGCGTCACACCGGATGTGGTGATCGGCCACTCGGTGGGCGAGATCGCCGCGGCGTGCGTGGCCGGGGCGATCTCGCTGCCCGACGCGGCCCGGCTGGTGGCGGCGCGCGGTCGCCTGATGGCCGCGCTGCGGGCCGGCGGGGTGATGATCGCCGTGGCCGCGACCGAGGACGAGGTGGCCCCCCTGCTGAACGGCGCCGTGAGCATCGCGGCGGTCAACGGCCCGCGTTCGCTGGTGCTCTCCGGTGAGCAGGCCGCGGTGGGGGCGGTCGCCGACCGGTTGGCCGCCGGTGGCGCGCGGGTGCACCGGCTGGCGGTCTCGCACGCGTTTCACTCGCCGTTGATGGAACCCATGACGGACGACTTCGCGGCGGTGGCGGCCGGGGTCTCGGCGACCGAGCCACGAATCGCCTTGGTGTCCAACCTGACCGGGCAACTGGCCGGCCCCGGCTATGGCTCGGTCGCGTACTGGGTGGACCACGTGCGCCGGCCGGTGCGGTTCGTCGACGGCGTGCGGCTGGCGGAATCCCTGGGTGCCGGGGTGTTCCTGGAGGTGGGGCCGGGCGCGGCGTTGACGTCCGCGGTGGAACAGTCCCTGACCGCCGACCGGGCAACCACGGTGGTCACGATGCCCAAAGGCCGCCCGGAGATCGACTCGCTGTTGCGGGCGGCGGGGGAGCTGTTCACGGCCGGCGCCGACGTGCAATGGGCGGCGGCCTTCGCCGATCTGCATCCCCGGCGTGTCGAGCTGCCCACCTATGCCTTTGTGCGCCGCCGGTTTTGGCTGTCCGGCGATTCGGTGGGGTCGGCCAACATCGCCAGCCTCGGTCTCACCGAGGCCGAGCACGCGTTGCTGGGCGCGGTGGTCGATCGCCCGGACTCCGGTGGTGTGGTGTTGACGGGCCGGCTTTCGGTAGCCGCCCAGCCATGGCTGGCCGACCACGCGGTCGCCGGCACGGTGCTGTTTCCCGGGGCCGGCTTCGTGGAGTTGGCGTTGCGGGCCGGCGACGAGGTCGGCTGCTCGCTGGTCCAAGAGCTCACTCTGTCGGCGCCACTGGTGGTTCCGTCGCTGCCGGCGGCCGGCGTGGTACACCTGCAGGTCGTGGTGACCGCGGCCGCCGAGGCCGGCACCCGCTCGGTCGCAGTGTATTCCCGCGCCGCGCAAGGTGATTGGGTGCTGCACGCCGAAGGCGTGCTCAGCGACGGCGCGACGCGGGAACCGGCCGCCGACCTGTCAATGTGGCCGCCGCCGGGCGCGGACGGAGTGGACGTGACCGGCGCCTACGAGGGCCTGGCGGCCCGCGGTTATGGCTACGGACCGGCGTTTCAGGGGCTGCGCGCCGTCTGGCGAAGGGGCGCCGAGATTTTCGCCGAGGTCGAGCTCCCGCAGCAGGCCGGCGTCTCGACCGCCGGCCTCGGCATCCATCCGGTGGTCCTGGATGCGGCGCTGCACGCGCTGGGGGTGGCCGACGAACGGATCGAGACCGTCTTACCGTTCTCGTGGCAGGGTGTGAGCCTGTACGCGGCCGGCGCGTCGCGGGTGCGGGTCAGGCTGGCGCCGGCCGGTCCCGGTGCCGTCTCGATCGAGCTGGCCGATTCGTCCGGCCTACCGGTCCTGTCGGTGCGCGAGCTGGTCACGCGCGCCGTCTCGGCCGACCAGTTGACGGCGGCGGTGGCCGCCCGTTCGGGAAGCGGTGAGCTGCTCGACGTGGTGTGGTCGCCGATGTCGTTGCCGGGCAACGGGATCGGCGCGGTCTTCACCGTCTGGGAGCCACCGGCGGCGGATGCCGGCGCGGTGGCGTCGGTGTATGCGGCGACGCACGAGGCCCTGGGTGCGCTGCAAAGTCGGCTGGCCGGTGAGGCGGCCGGGGTCCTGGTGGTGCAGACCCGCGGCGCGGTCGGACTGGCGGCCGAGGACGTGACGGACCTGGCCGGTGCGGCGGTGTGGGGGTTGACGCGTTCGGCGCAGGCCGAACACCCCGGTCGCGTGGTGCTGGTCGATACCGACGGAACGCTCGATGTCGCCGCCGTGATCGGTTGCGGCGAGCCACAAGTCGTGGTGCGCGACGGGGTGGCCTACAGCGCCCGGCTGAAACCGGCCGACCGGCGGCCCCTGCTGCAGCTGCCCGACCCGCCGGCGGTGTGGCGGCTGGCCGCCGGCGACGCCGGGACGCTCGAAGATCTCGCCGTCCAGGAGTATCCGCCCGCGCGACTGGAGCCCGGCCAGGTGCGGGTGGCGGTGGCCGCCGCCGGGGTGAACTTCCGCGACGTGCTGGTGGCGCTGGGCATGTACCCGGGTGCGGCCCAACTGGGCGCGGAGGGCGCCGGGATCGTCACCGAACTCGGCCCCGGCGTCGCCGATTTGGCCGTCGGGGACGCGGTCATGGGGATCTTCGGGCTGGCCGGTTCGGAGGCGGCCGTCGACCGCCGGTTGGTGACCCGGGTGCCGCGCGGCTGGTCGATGGCCCAGGCCGCGGCCGTGCCGGTGGTGTTCCTGACGGCCTATTACGGGCTGTCGGTGCTGGCCGGCCTGCGCGCCGGGCAGCGGGTGCTGGTGCACGCCGCCACCGGCGGGGTGGGGATGGCCGCGGTGCAACTGGCCCGGCACTGGGGGGCGGAGGTCTACGCGACCGCCAGCCGCGGTAAGTGGGACACCCTGCGCGCCATGGGATTCGACGATGCGCACATCGCGGATTCGCGCACGCTGGACTTCGAGCAGCAGTTCGCCGGGGGCGTCGACGTGGTGCTCAACTCGCTGGCGGGTGAGTTCAACGATGCGTCGCTGCGGCTGCTGGGCGCCGGCGGTCGCTTCATCGAAATGGGCAAGACCGATCTGCGCGACCCGGACGACATCGCCCGGGCCCATCCCGGCGTGACGTACCGCGCATTCGATTTGATGGAGGCCGGCCCCGACCGCATCGCCGAGATGCTGGCGGAATTGCTGAGGTTGTTCGCGGCCGGCGCCCTGGCGCCGTTGCCCGTCAAAGCGTTTGATGCGCGCGGCGCCGCCGACGCGTACCGGTTCGTCAGCCAGGCCCGCCACATCGGCAAGGTCGTGCTCACCATGCCGGGCGGGCCCGCCGGGCTGGCCGGCGGCACCGCGCTGATCACCGGCGGGACCGGCATGGCCGGTTCGGCGGTGGCACGGCATCTCGTCGAGCGGCACC